>NZ_BAAAKJ010000211.1:493-1069 GCF_039527695.1 Kitasatospora putterlickiae | reverse complement strand
GCCGGGGCGAGGAGCACATGGTGATGCTGACCCTCGGCACCGGCATCGGCGGCGCCGTCGTCCGCGACGGCTTCGTGGACCGGGGCAAGTACGGGCTGGCCGGCGAGTTCGGGCACATGCAGGTGGTGCCCGGCGGCCACCGCTGCCCGTGCGGCAACCGCGGCTGCTGGGAGCAGTACTCCTCCGGCAACGCGCTGGTGCGCGACGCCCGCGAGCTGGTCGCCGAGGAGTCCCCGGTGGTCCAGCCGCTGCTGGCCCGGGCCGGCGGCACCGTCGAGGGCATCACCGGCCCGCTGGTCACCGAGGCCGCCCGGGCCGGCGACCCGACCGCCACCGAGCTGCTCTACGAGGTCGGCACCTGGCTCGGCGTCGGCATCGCCAACCTGGCCGCCGCCCTCGACCCGGGCCGCTTCGTCATCGGCGGCGGCGTCTCCGAGGCCGGCGACCTGCTCCTCGGCCCGGCCCGCGACACCTTCCGCCGCACCCTCACCGGCCGGGGCTTCCGCCCCGAGGCGGCCATCGTGCACGCCGCCCTCGGCAACGAGGCCGGCCTGGTCGGCGCCGCCGACCTCGCCC
>NZ_BAAAKJ010000211.1:0-425 GCF_039527695.1 Kitasatospora putterlickiae | reverse complement strand
GGCCCGCCACCGGTTGCGGCCGTCGCTGCCCGGGCCGCACACCATCGGCGTGCCCGCGCTGGTGACGCCGGTCGCTCCGGCCGGCGCGCAGAAGGAGCCCGCGCGGACGGTTCCGGCGCTTCCGCCGGTGGTGGAGCCGCCGGTGGTCGATTCACCGGTCGAGGAACCGCCGGTGGTGGAGCCGCTGGTGGTGGAGCCGCCGGTGGAGGAGCCTCCGGTCACCGAGCCGCTGGACGAGCCGTCACCGCCCGTGGTGCTGCCACCGCCCGAGGTCGTCCCGCCGGACGTGGTGCCGCCTGATGCGGCGCTACCCGAGGTACCGCCCGTGGTGCTGGAGCCGCCGGTGGTGCTGCTTCCCCCGCCGTCGGCGGGCGGGTTGGCGGGGGCCGTCTGGGTGGGCTTGGGGGCCTTCGCGGGCGGGGCGG
>NZ_BAAAKJ010000210.1:24421-27080 GCF_039527695.1 Kitasatospora putterlickiae | reverse complement strand
CGGTGCTGGTCGCCGAGTCGGCGGACGCGGCCGCCACGGCGGCGCTGCGCCGGCTGGTGCGCGGCGCCGGGCAGCAGGTGGTGCTGGTGGTCGACCGGCTGCGCGAGACCGAGTTGATGGAGGCCGTCGAGTGCGGGGTCGCGGCGATCCTGTGGCGCCGGGAGGCGACGCCGGAGCGGCTGGGCCGGGCCGTGCTGGCCGCGGCCCGGGGCGAGGGTGACCTGCCGGCGGATCTGCAGGGGCGGCTGATCGCCCAGGTGGGCCGTCTGCAGCGGTCCGTGCAGGGCATGCCGGGGCAGGCTCCGGCGGGCCTGTCGGAGCGTGAGTCGGACGTGCTGCGACTGGTCGCGGAGGGGTGGGACACCGGGGAGATCGCGGCCCGGCTGTCGTACTCGGAACGGACCGTCAAGAACGTGCTGCACGGTCTGACCACCCGCCTCCAGCTGCGCAACCGGGCGCACGCGGTCGCCCACGCGGTCCGCGAGGGGTACATCTAGATCCACCCATGTCGAGGGGGCGGGGGTGAACGCACCCGCCCCCTCGACATGAACGGGTCGCCAAGATCTCATCTGCCGGAAAGGTCCGGGGGCTATCCATCGGGTTGACCGCGCGGCACACTTCTACGCGCGTACTTCTACGCGCGTCACCGAGGTCCGTTCCGCAGTCCCAACGGGAGAGTCGCCCAATGTCCCTGAACCGCCGTGACTTCGTCACCCGGTCCGCCGCCACCGCCGCCGGCGCCGCCCTCGCCGGTGGCACCGCCGCCACCCCCGCCGCGGCGGCCGGACCGGACGAGGCCCGCGCCAAGGGCCGGACCAAGCGCCAGGCCTTCACCGTGATGGGCACCACCGACCTGCACGGCCGGGTGCTCAACTGGGACTACTTCACCGACGCGGTCTACGCCGACAAGGCGCACAACGAGGTCGGCCTCGCCAAGATCTCCACGCTCGCCAAGCAGGTGCGCGAGGAGAAGGGCTGGGACCGCTGCCTGCTCATCGACGCCGGTGACACCATCCAGGGCACCCAGCTGACGTACTACTACGCCCGGATCGAGCCGATCGCCACCGAGGCCGACACCGCGCCCGAGCACCCGATGGCGCTCGCCATGAACACCATCGAGTACACCGCCGCCGCGCTCGGCAACCACGAGTTCAACTACGGCATCGACACCCTGCGCGCCTACGAGGAGCAGCTGGACTTCCCGCTGCTCGGCGCCAACGCGCTGTACGCCCGCAACGACAGGCCGGCCTTCCCGCCGTACGTGATCCGCAAGCTGAAGCTGGGCAACGGCCCGGCCCTCAAGGTCGGCATCGTCGGCCTGACCAACCCGGGCATCGCGATCTGGGACAAGGCCAACGTCGCCGGCAAGATGACCTTCCCGGGCATCGTCGAGACCGCGAAGACCTGGGTGCCGAAGGTCAGGGCCGCCGGCGCGGACGTCGTCGTGGTCGCCTGCCACTCCGGCACGGACGAGGCCACCTCCTACGGCGACCAGCTGCCCTGGCCGGAGAACGCCTCGGTGGCGCTGGCCGAGCAGGTGCCGGGCATCGACGCCGTCCTGGTGGGCCACGCGCACAAGGAGATCGCGCAGCGCCTGGTGGTCAACAAGGAGACCGGCCGGACGGTCGTGCTCTCCGAGCCGCTGGCCTGGGGCCAGCGGCTGACCTGCTTCGACTTCGAGGTCGAGTTCGACAAGGGCGCGTGGAGGGTCGTCTCGCTCTCCTCCCGGGTGCTGAACTCCAACACCGTCCCGGAGGACCCGGAGATCGTCGACCTGATGACCGACCAGCACAAGAAGGTCGTCGCCTACGTCAACCAGGTCATCGGCACCGCCAGGATCGAGCTGTCCATCGCCGAGGCGCCGTTCCGGGACACCCCGATCATCGACCTCATCGGGCGGGTCCAGGCCGACGTGGTCCGCGCCGCGCTGGCCGGCGGCCAGTACGCCGGACTGCCGGTGCTCGCCCAGGCCGCGCCGTTCAACCGCACCGCGAGGATCCCGTCCGGGGAGGTCAAGCTGCGCGACGCGGCCGGCCTGTACATCTACGAGAACACCCTGGAGGCCCGCGTCCTGACCGGCGCCCAGATCAAGGACTACCTGGAGTTCTCGGCGAAGTACTACGCCCAGGTCGCCCCCGGCGCGCCGGTCGACAAGGCCACCCTGACCAACGCGCAGAACACCCCGGACTACAACTACGACGCGGTGTACGGCGTCTCGTACGACATCGACATCGCCCAGCCGGTCGGCTCGCGGATCGTCGACCTCTCCTTCGAGGGCAGGCCGATCGACCCGGAGGCCCGGTTCGTGCTCGCGGTCAACAACTACCGCGCCAACGGCGGCGGCAACTTCCCGCACGTCGCGGCCGCCACGATGGTGTGGGCCAACTCGGACGAGATCCGCAACGCGATGATCTCCTGGGTGAAGGAGAAGGGCGTGATCGACCCGGCCGACTTCTTCACCGAGTCGTGGCGCCTGGTCCGCGCCGGCCAGCCGGTCTTCTGACCCGGACCCGGACCCGGACCCCGACCACCCGCCGACGCCGCGCCACCACCGGAAGCAGCCCCGGGGCCCACACCCCGGGGCTGTTCCCCCGCCGCCCGGCCCAGGTAGCGTGCCGGACATGACGCCGCACCACCGAAGCCCCGGCCCCCCGCAGCC
>NZ_BAAAKJ010000210.1:6916-24363 GCF_039527695.1 Kitasatospora putterlickiae | reverse complement strand
GCTCACCGTCTTCGGCGAGTACGGCCACCACGGCTTCGCGCCGGTCACCGCCTGGGGGCTGGACGGCCGCCCGCCGCGCGGGGTGCCGGGCGGGTTCGGCGAACCGTGCGCCCGGGTCGGGCGGGACCTCCTGCGGGCGCCCGGCACCGGGGTGCCACCGGCGGGCCTGCGCTGGGACCTCTCGGTGGACACGCCCTCCGGGTTCCTGCTCGGAATGGCCACCGACGCCCTCCGGTTCGCCCGCGGCGCGGACCCCGCGCTGCCACCCGAGCGGCTCACCGTCTGGACGGCCGAGACCGTCCAGGACCATCTGGCCGGCTACGAGTTCTTCCAGTGGCCGTCCTGCCCGGGGCACACCCATCTGCTGAAGCCCGTCCTGGCGGCCGGCGAAGCCCGCTGGCGCTGTCCGGCCGACGGCCGCGAGCCGGGCCGGATCGGCGACCTGGGCGCCTGACGCCTACGCCGCCAGGCGGGCCAGCTCCCCCATCGCCTCGCGCTCGATCCGCGCCAGCTCCTCCAGCAGACGGCCGGCCTGCCGCAGCAGCGCCGCCTCGCCGGACTCCCCCGCCGCCCCGACCAGTTCGGCCACCTCGGTCCAGCCGGCCGCCGCCTCGGCGTAGCGGTCGCGGGCGGTGCGGACCCCGGGGTCGTCGAGCAGGTCGGCGCACTCGCCGAGGAAGTCCCGGTAGAGGTTGCGGAACAGCGCGCCGCCGGTGCCTGCCAGCTCCATCATCCGGGAGGCCCGGGGCAGTTGGATCTCCGGCCGCTCGGCGCGGGCCAGCCAGCCGGGCACCAGGCCGGCCGCCTTCGCGATCCCCCGGTGGCCGAGGTTGGCGATCGGCGGGTGCAGGAACGCCGACGCGCACGCGGCCATCGCCGGTGCCGCCACGTCCCGCAGGTCAGGGAGTCCGCCGCGCAGGGCGAGCGTGAAGGAGCGGTTCCGGGCGGTCATCGGACCGCGTTCGGCACGCGCCGCCGCGAGCGAGGCCAGGCCGGTGGTGACCGCGCCGCCCTGCTGCTCGGTGTCCACCAGGCGGGCGCGCTCGGCGTCGTAGCCCTCGATCGCGACCACATGGCCGCCGAAGTGCACCTTGGAGGTGAAGTACTCCAGGTGGTAGCTGTCGAGTTGGAGCCCGACCGGGCGCCCGGCGTCCAGCGCCCCGGTCACGTTCCGCCACGCCTTGTCGGCGGAGGCGGTCTCCCGGACGTCCAGCTCCAGGCCGAGCCGGTCGGCCAGCGTGCGGGTCAGCTCGAAGGGCTTGACCCGGCCGCCGAGGAACGGGAAGTCCAGCCCCTTGCCGTCCCAGTAGATGAACGACAGCCCGGCCCCGAGCCCGAACAGCATCGGCTCGGACAGCTCGACGCCCTCGTGGCGCAGCAGCACGCCCAGCGCCGTCGTCTCGCAGTGCTTCCCGCCGCGCGCCCGCGTCACGCCGCCTCCTCCGCCCGCTCCGCGACCCGGACCACCAGCCGGGTCGTCCACTCCTCCGCCGGGGCCTCCCCCGGTCCGACCAGGTACGCCTCCCGCACCGGCGCCAGCGGCCGCAGCCCGCGCTCGTGCACGGCGGCCAGCAACGCGTGGTAGGCAAACGGGAGTTGGGCGTACGGGCCGTGGTGCACCGTCTCCAGCGCCGGTCCTGCGGGCAGCGTCTCCCGCTCCAGGCCGGCCGGCGCGCCCTGCTCCGTGCCGGCCGTCTCGGCGCCGATCGCGATCCGCATGCCCTCCGCGAGGTCCAGCGGGAACAGCCCCCACAGCGGCGGACGCCACGGGGTGCCGTCCAGGCCCTCCAGCAGCCGACCGACGCACGCGCCGATCCGCTCCGCCAGCTCGCCCGGCCCGGCCACCGCCCGTACGACGACGAGCCGCCGCTGCGGCTCCCGGCCGGAGGTGATCTCGTACCCGGGCAGTCCGCCGCCGTCGGCGAGGCGCTCCAGCAGCTCCAGGCGGGCCCGGTCGCGGGTGATCCGCTCGGCGACCCGGTCGCGTTCGGCGCGCAGCAGGCGGGCCCGCTCCGGCTCGGCGGCGGCCAGGGTCGCGCCGATCACCGCGAGCGGCACGTCGAGTTCGCGCAGCAGGGCCACGGTGAGCGCGTCGCGGGCCTGGTGCGGGGCGTAGTAGCGGTAGCCGGTGGCGGGGTCGACCCGGGCCGGGGTCAGCAGACCGGTGTCGTCGTAGTGGCGGAGCTGTTTGACGCTCAGCCGGCAGAGGCGGGCGAAGCGGCCGATGGTGAGGAGGTCGTCCCGCGGGACGTCGTCTGGATCTCGCACGTCCCCATCGTGGACCCTCCCGCCGTGGGAGGGTCCACTTCGCCCGTCCTCCGGCCGGGGCGGCCGGTCGGCGAGACGCTGGGACATCTTCCCGAGACAGCGGGATATTCAGCCGCGCGCGGGGCCTGCCTACCGTTGATCACGTCACCGAACGTCACCGAACGCCGTCGGACGCCGTCGGACGTCCCGAACGCCGTCGGACGTCCGGAACGCCGTCGAGAGCACGGCCTTTCCGAGGAGGAGCAGTCCCATGCGCGCAGTCACCCAGAAGTCCTTCGGCGGCCCGGAGGTCCTGGAGGTCGTCGAGGCCGAGCGGCCCGCCCCGCTGGGCGGCGAGGTGCTCGTCCGCGTCCACGCCAGCGGCGTCAACCCGGTGGACGCGGCGGTCCGTTCCGGCGTCTACCCGCTGCTCGGCGAGCCGCCGTTCGGGGTCGGCTGGGACATCTCCGGCGTGGTCGAGCAGGCCGGTCCGGGCGCCCGGTTCAAGGTCGGCGACGAGGTGTTCGGGATGCCGTTCTTCCCGCGCGCCGCCACCGGCTACGCCGAGTACGTCGCGGTGCCCTCCCGTCAGGTGGCCCGCAAGCCCGCCTCGCTGGACCACGTGCGGGCCGCCGCGCTGCCGCTGGCCGCGCTGACCGCCTGGCAGGGCCTGGTGGACGCGGCGGGGCTGGCCGAGGGGCAGCGGGTGCTGATCCACCGCGCGGCGGGCGGCGTCGGCCACCTCGCCGTCCAGATCGCCAAGGCCCGCGGCGCGCGGGTGGTCGCCCTGGCGAGCGCGCCGAAGCACGACTTCGTGCGCTCGCTGGGCGCCGACGAGGTGCTCGACTACCGGGAGGAGGGCTTCCTGGGGCGGGTCGGCGAGGTGGACGTGGTGTTCGACTCCTCCTCGCAGGGCACCGCCTCGCTGGAGGTGCTGCCCGAGGGCGGCGTGCTGGTCTCGATCATGGAGCACTGGAACACCGCGCTGGCCACCGAGGTCGAGGCCGCCGGGCGCCGGTTCGCGGGCGTCTCGGTGGAGCCGGACTACGCCTCGCTGGAGGCGATCGCCCGGCTGGTCGACGAGGGCCGGATCCGTCCGCACGTCGCCGGGACCTTCCCGCTGGAGGACGCGGCCAAGGCGCACGAGCTGATCGCCACCGGCCGCACCCAGGGAAAGATCGTGCTGACCGTCGGCTGAATTCCGTAGGGTTCTCGGGGACGGCGGCGACCAGGGAGGGCGCGTGGACATCCTGACCGAGGCACTGAGCTCGATGCGCACGGGGCAGCCCGCCTCCGTCCGCACCGAGGGACGGGCCCCGTGGGGGCTGCGGCTGCCCCCGGTCGTCGGCGCCGGGTTCCACGTGGTGCTGTACGGCACGTGCTGGCTGGTGCCGTTGGAGGAGGGGGCCGCGCCGATCGCGCTCAGCCCGGGGGACGTGGTGTTCCTGCGCGACGGCCGCGGCCACGTCCTCGCCGACCAGCCGGGCACCCCGGCGGTCCTCGAACAGCCTTCGGACTTCCGGCCGTCGCTGCCGATCGGCACCGTGTCGATCGGCGGGGAGGGGCCGCGCACCAGCCTGCTGTGCGGCAACTACCACCTCGACCAGTCCCGTCCGCACCCGCTGGTGCGGCAACTGCCGGCGATCGTCCACCTGCAGACCCGGCACGGCCGGCACCCGGAGCTGAGCGCGGCGGTCCAGCTGCTCGGCGCCGAGCTGGAGAACCCCAGGATCGGTTCGACCGGCATCGTCCCAGCGCTGATCGACTCGCTGCTGCTGTACATCCTGCGGGCGTGGATCGAGGAGCAGCCGAGCGCCACCGCGGCCGGCTGGGCGGCGGCGCTCGGCGACTCGGCGGTGGCGCCGGCGCTCACCGCGATCCACGAGGCGCCGTCGACGGCGTGGACGGTGGAGTCGCTCGCCGCCCGCGCCGGGCTCTCCCGGGCCGCGTTCGCCCGCCGCTTCACCTCGCTGGTCGGCGAGCCGCCGATGGCCTATCTGACCCGCTGGCGGATGACCACGGCGGCCCGGCTGCTGCGGGAGTCGGAGGCCCCGCTCACCACGGTCGCCGCGAAGACCGGCTACGGCTCGGAGTACGCGTTCGCGAAGGCGTTCAAGCGGGAGTTCGGGCTCGCCCCGGGCGGCTACCGCCGGGAGGCCCGGACGGCCTGAACGCCGCCGTACCGCTACCCCCGGCGCCCCCCCCCGGACCGCAGGGGCGATCTCGTTCGCCCAGCGGCCGGGGGACGGCGTGCCGGTCCCGGCGCCCTTCTCCTTCGAGCTCGCGACCGCGGAACTCCTCCGCCGCCCCGGCCGGCTAGGGCTTCTCGGCGACGGCGGCCCAGATGCCGATCTGGGAGTCGGTGGGCTGCTCGGGGGTGTCGGGGCGCCAGAGGGGGGCGGTGACCAGGCCGGGGGCGGTGAGGGTGAGGCCTTCGAAGAAGCGGAGCACCTGTTCGCGGCTGCGCATGGTCAGCTGGGCGGAGGCATTGCGGTAGACGGCGGGGCCGCGGCCGGCGTCGGCGGTCGGGGTGAAGTCGAGGGTGCCGTGGGAGAGGACGAGGCGGCTGCCGGACGGCAGGGCGTCCACCAGGGTGCGCACGATGCCGTACGGGTCGTCCCCCTCGTCGATGAAGTGCAGGACCGCGACGAGCAGCAGCGCCACCGGCTCGCCGGAGTCCAGGGACCGCCGGACCTCGGGGAGGGCCAGGATCGCGGCCGGGTCGCGCAGGTCGGCCTGGACCACCGAGGTGCTCTCCGGGGTGGTGCCGCTCAGCAGGGCGCGGCCGTGCACCAGCACGATCGGATCGTTGTCGAGGTAGACCACCCGGGCGTCCGGCCGCACCCGCTGGGCGACCTCGTGGGTGTTCCCGGCGCTGGGGATGCCGGTGCCGATGTCGACGAACCGCCGGATGCCCTCGCCGGCGAGGTGCCGCACCGCGCGGCCGAGGAAGGCCCGGTTGGCCAGCGCGCTGAGCCGCACCATCGGGCTGATGGCGAGCACCTTCTCCGCGGCCTCGCGGTCGGCCGGGAAGTTGTCCTTGCCGCCGATGTAGTAGTCGTACATCCGGGCGGGGTGCGGGATCTCGGGGCGCAGGTCGGCGGGCGGCCGCGCCTCGTGGACCTCTCCGCCGACGAGCCAATCCCGGCCGATCTCCTGAAACCCGGTCACCCCTGCCACCCCTTCGGTCCGTTCCGGTCACACACGGTCGAACACAGTCCCCCACCGGTCCGACAGGCGCAGCATAGGGCAGGCCCGGCCGGCAAGTGGAACCCGGCCGTCCCCTCCACGGCGGGACGGGACGGCCGGCACGCGGTCGGAACGGTCACGACGGTCGGAACGGTCAGAACGGGAAGCGGCTGCGCCCGTGCTGGATCGAGATCCACTTCACCGTGGTGAACGCGTCGACCGTGGCGTCGCCGTTCAGCCGGCCCACGCCCGAGTTCTTCTCGCCGCCGAAGGGCACCACCGGCTCGTCCGCGATGGTCCCGTCGTTGACGTGGATCATGCCGGTCTCGATCCGCTGCGCGACCCGCACGCCCCGCTCCACGTCGGCCGTGTGCACGGCGCCGCTGAGCCCGAACGGCGTGTCGTTGGCGATCCGCACCGCCTCGTCCTCGCCGTCGAACGGCACGACCAGCACGACCGGCCCGAACAGCTCGCGCCGCAGGATCGGCGCGTCGGCCGGCAGATCGCCGAGCACCACGGGCGACATCAGGCTGCCGGTGGTGGTGCCGCGCAGCAGCGCGGTGGCGCCGGCGGCGATCGCCTGGTCCACCTGCGCGGTGAGGGCGTCGGCCTGGACGGGGTTGATCAGCGGGCCGATGTGGGTGGCGGGGTCCCGGGGGTCGCCGACCTTGAGGGTGGCGACCTTGGCGACGAACTTGCGGGTGAACTCCTCGGCCACGGCGCGGTCGACCAGCACGCGGTTGGCGGCCATGCAGACCTGCCCCTGGTGCACGAAGCGGCTGAACACGGCCGCGTCGACCGCGTAGTCGACGTCGGCGTCGTCCAGCACGATCAGCGCGCTGTTGCCACCGAGCTCCAGCACGGTCCGCTTGAAGTGCGAGGCGGCGACGGTCGCGACGTGCCGGCCGACCTTGTCGGAGCCGGTGAAGGAGATCACCTTGGGGACCGGGTGCTCGATGAAGGCGTCGCCGATCTCGGCGATGTCGGTGACCACCACGTTGAGCAGACCGGCCGGCAGGCCCGCCTCCTCGAAGATCTTGGCGATCAGGGTGCCGCCGACCACCGGGGTCTCCTGGTGCGGCTTGAGCACCACCCCGTTGCCGAGCGCCAGCGCCGGGGCGACCGCCTTCATCGACAGGAACAGCGGGAAGTTGAACGGGCTGATCACGCCGACGACGCCGACCGGCAGCCGGTAGAGCCGGTTCTCCTTGCCGTCCACCGGGGAGGGCAGCAGCCGGCCCTCGGCACGCAGCGACAGCTGCATCGCCTCGCGCAGCATGTCCTTGGTGAGCGAGAGCTCGAACCAGGCCTTGACGGCGGTGCCGCCGAGCTCGGTGATGATGTCCCGGGTGATCTCCTGCTCGCGGTCCTCCAGGATCCGCAGCGCGCGCTCGAAGACCAGCCGCCGGGTGTAGGGGTTGGTGGCCGCCCACTCCTTCTGCGCCAGCGCCGCGGCCCGGTAGGCCTGGTCGACCTCGTCCACGGTGGCGACGGTGATGGCGGCGATCTTGTCACCGGTGAAGGGGTCGACGTCGACGATGTCCCAGGAGCCACTGCCCTCGCGCCACTCGCCGTCGATGTACTGCAGCGCCAACTCGGAAAGGTACGACATCTGATCCCTCTCATGCCTACGGGAACGCACGAACATCGTTCGCGGTCGTTCGCGATCAGATCTGATCGGGGCTCATCGTACTTATCCGTCAGAGTTCTTGGCGTACGGAGCGAAGAAGTTCTCGTGTCCGCTCCGGGGAGAGGCTGTCCGCCACCAGACCGTCCATCGCGCCCGCGTACTCGGCGACCTCCGCCGCCTTGTCCAGGTACAGGGCGGTGGTGAACTGCTCCAGGTACACGATGTCCGGCAGTTCCCGCTCGTCGAAGGCCAGCACCGAGAACGCCCCGCCCTCCGCGCGCAGCCCGCCGAAGCCCAGCGGCATCACCTGCAGTTCGACGTTCGGCAGCTCGGTCAGCTCCAGCAGCCGGTCGACCTGCGCCCGCATCAGCTCGGGCCCGCCCCAGGGCCGGCGCAGCACGGCCTCGTCCAGCACCGCGACCAGCCGCGGCGCCCGCTCGGCCGTCAGCACCTCCTGGCGCTTGAGCCGCACCTCCACCCGCCGCTCGATCTCGGCCGGTTCGGTGACGTGCCCGCCGTGGGTGATCACCGCCCGCGCGTAGGCGGCGGTCTGCAGCAGCCCGTGGACGAACTGCACCTCGTAGCTGCGGATCTCGGTGGCGGCCTCCTCCAGACCCAGGTAGTTCTGGAACCAGCCCGGCAGGACGTCCCCGTAGCCGTGCCACCAGGAGGTCGCGTTGGCCGCCCGCACCAGCCCCAGCACCGAGGCCCGCTCCGGCTCCGCGTCGACCCCGTACAGCGTCAGCAGGTCGGCGACGTCGCGCTCCTTGAAGCCGACCCGGCCGAGCTCCATCCGGCTGATCTTCGACTCGGAGGCCCGGATCGAGTACCCGGCCTCCTCCCGGCTCACGCCCCGGGCCTCCCGGAGCCTTCGCAGTTGCGACCCCAGCAGCAGACGCCGCACCGTGGCACCACCACCCGCCTGAGTCGCACCCATCGCCTCAACCCTCCGCACCTCGCGCAGCCCCCCGGCCGTCGGCCGCAGTCTTCCATCAGGGACCGACAAACAACAGTCCTCGGAACACCCTCGGCGGAGTCACCCGACTCCCGCCCACCTCAGTGGAGCCGCCCGGACGACCCGCGTCCGGATACGCGCGGTAGCCGCGCCGTAGCTCCCCGAACGCACTCTAGTCCCCCGCCGTCGCCATGGACATCCCCAACCCCCTGATGTCCCCCCGGGAGCCACAACTCGGCCGGAATCGACAACGGTTGACGCAACCCGAGCGCGCCGGCGCGCGTCCCCGAGGATGTGCTGAGACGACTTCGCACCGCCGCCGTGGTCCTGCTCGCGGTCCTCCCCGTACTCACCCTCCCCGGTGACACCCTCCCCGCGCCCGCCGCCGTCCGCGACACCCCGGTCCCCATCGGCGCCCTGGAACGGGCCCGCCAGGTGGCGGAGGCCTGGCCCGGCTCCGAGTCCGACCGGATCTGGCACACCGGCTACCACCCCGAGCGGGACGGGCAGTACTGGCTGCCGAGCGACTTCGGCCGGAACGACCGCGCCTTCGCGGCCTTCCTCGGCGACCGGATCGACCTGGAGGCCGTGTTCCCCCCGTTCTCCGACCCGGGGACGGTCTCCTTCCCCGACGGGACCTCGCTGACCCTGCCGCTGACCGACCCGCGTACCGCCTACGAGGAGCTCGTCCGCTACCGCGACCACCCCTGCACCAGGGAGCCCTGCGACACCGTGCTCACCGTCACCGCCGTCCGGCCCGCGACCCGGACCCAGACCACCAGCCGCGGGACGGCGACGGTCCCGGTCTGGGAGTTCCGGTTCGCCGGAATCGACGACCCCTACGCGGTGGCGGCCGTGGAGTCGCAGCAGCCGCCCGGCCCCTACACGGTCGCGGACCAGGACCTTCCCGAGGGCGTCACGGACCTCTCGGCGGCCCGTCGCACCACCGACGAAAGCGGCTTCCAGGCCCTGCTGTTCCCCGGGAACTGCGCCGCCCCGCTGCCGGGTGCGACGTACGGGACCGCCGACGTCCTGGTGCTGATCGGCCGCACCGACGGCCGGCCGGTCGATTGCGGAACAACCGGCTACGGACGGGAGGCCCGGTTCCGGCTCACCGAGCCCCTGGGGGCCCGGGTGGTCCTCAACCTCGCCGGCCGCCCCGTCCACTTCCCCGCCGACTGAACCGCCGACCGACCCCACCGGCCGACCCACCGACCCAGCCACCCGACCCGACCCCGGGAAACGCGAAAGGCGCCTGCCCCCAAACTGGTCGGGGATGTGGGCAGGCGCCATGGACCGCGGTGGCCCGGCGACGCTGACGGGGTGCGGCTCGGTGCGACCCGGCGGTACGGCGCCGGGCTACCTGGACCGGATCAGACCACCAGCGGGCGGTCCGTCGGCCGGATCGGAGCGGGCAGCGGGGTCTTGCCGCCCAGGTAGGTGTCGACCGCCGCAGCGGCCGAGCGGCCCTCCGCGATGGCCCAGACGATCAGGGACTGGCCACGTCCGGCGTCACCGCAGACGTAGACGCCATCGACGTTGGTGGCGAAGCGGCCGTCCCGGGCCACATTACCGCGTGCGTCGAGGTCCACGCCCAACTGCTCGACCAGACCGTTCCGCACGTCCGTGCCGGTGAAGCCCATCGCCAGGGTGACCAGCTGCGCCGGGATGGCCCGCTCGGTGCCCGGCACCTGCTCGAACCGCCCGTCCTTGAACTCCACCTCGACCAGGTGCAGCTCCTGGACGTTGCCCTCCTCGTCGCCGCTGAAGTGGGTGGTGGAGACGGAGTAGACCCGCTCGCCGCCCTCCTCGTGCGCCGAGGTGACCTTGTAGGTCATCGGCATGGTCGGCCACGGCTGGCCGGCCGGCCGGTCCTCGCCGGGACGCGGCATGATCTCCAGCTGGGTGACGGAGGCCGCCCCCTGCCGGTGCGCGGTGCCGACGCAGTCCGCGCCGGTGTCGCCGCCGCCGATGACCACGACGTGCTTGCCCTTGGCGCTGATCGGCGACTCCACGAAGTCGCCCTCCTGCACCTTGTTGGCCAGCGGCAGGTACTCCATGGCCTGGTGGACGCCCTTGAGCTCGCGCCCGGGCACCGGCAGGTCGCGGGCCGTGGTGGCGCCGGCCGCGACGACCACCGCGTCGAAGCGCTCGCGCAGCTGCTGCCCGGTGATGTCCTCGCCGACGTGCACGCCGGTGCGGAACCGGGTGCCCTCCGCGCGCATCTGCTCGACGCGGCGGTTGATGTGGCGCTTCTCCATCTTGAACTCGGGGATGCCGTAGCGCAGCAGACCGCCGATCCGGTCGGCCCGCTCGTACACCACCACGGTGTGCCCGGCCCGGGTGAGCTGCTGGGCGGCGGCCAGGCCGGCCGGCCCGGAGCCGACCACGGCGACCGTCTTGCCGGACAGCCGCTCCGGCACCTGCGGGGTGACCCCGCCGCGGTCCCAGGCCTTGTCGATGATGGTGACCTCGACGTTCTTGATGGTCACCGCGTCCTGGTTGATGCCGAGCACGCAGGCCGACTCGCAGGGCGCCGGGCAGAGCCGCCCGGTGAACTCCGGGAAGTTGTTGGTCGCGTGCAGCCGCTCGATCGCGCCGGTCCAGTCGTCCCGGTAGGCGAGGTCGTTCCACTCGGGGATGAGGTTCCCGAGCGGGCAGCCGTTGTGGCAGAACGGGATGCCGCAGTCCATGCAGCGGCCGGCCTGCTTGGTGATGATCGGCAGCAGGCTGCGCTCGACGTAGACCTCGTTCCAGTCCCGCAGACGGACGTCCACGGGTCGACGCTCGGCCAGCTGCTTCGGGGTCGTCAGGAAGCCCTTGGGGTCAGCCACGTGCCGCCTCCATCATCTTGCGAGTGGTCTCGGCCTCGGAGAGGCCATCGCGCTCAGCGGCGTCCTTGGCGGCGAGCACTGCCTTGTAGTCGGTCGGCATGATCGTGGAGAAGCGGGAGACCCCGCTGCCCCAGTCCGCCAGGAGCTCGGCGGCGACGGTGGAGCCGGTCTCCTCGTAGTGCTGCTGCACGGTCTCGCGCAGCCAGTCGCGGTCCTCGGCGGTCGGGGCCTCGATGCCCACCATGCCGCTGTTGACGTTCGCCGGGCGCAGGTCCAGCACGTAGGCGACGCCGCCGGACATGCCGGCCGCGAGGTTGCGTCCGGTCTCGCCGAGGACGACGACCCGTCCGCCGGTCATGTACTCCAGGCCGTGGTCGCCCACGCCCTCGACGACCAGGGTGGCCCCGGAGTTGCGGACGGCGAAGCGCTCACCGGCCTTGCCGCGCAGGTGGATCCGGCCGCTGGTGGCGCCGTACCCGATGGTGTTGCCGGCGATCACGTGGTTCTGGGCGTCGTTGCCGATCGCCGCCGCGTCCCGGGCCGGGCGGACCACGATCACGCCGCCGGACAGGCCCTTGCCGACGTAGTCGTTGGCGTCGCCCTCCAGGCGCAGCGTGATGCCGCGCGGCACGAAGGCGCCGAAGGACTGGCCGGCCGAGCCGGTGAAGGTGACGTCGATGGTCCCCTCCGGCAGGCCCTCGCCGCGGTACCGCTTGGTCACGTGGTGGCCGAGCATGGTGCCGGCGGTCCGGTTGACGTTGCGGATCGGCAGCTGGATGCGGACGGCGTCGCCGTTCTCCAGGGCGTCCTGGGCCAGGTCGATCAGCTGGTTGTCCAGGGCCTTGTCGAGCGCGTGGTCCTGCGTGGTGGTGCGGTGCAGGGCCGCGCCCTCGGGCAGCTCGGGCACGTGGAACAGCGGGGCCAGGTCGAGCCCGGCGGCCTTCCAGTGGTCGACGGCGGCCTCGGCGTCGATGTGCTCGGCGTGGCCGACGGCCTCCTCGATCGAGCGGAAGCCCAGCGAGGCCAGGATCTCCCGGACCTCCTCGGCGATGAACTCGAAGAAGTTGACCACGAACTCCGGCTTGCCGGAGAACCGCTCGCGCAGCACCGGGTTCTGGGTGGCGACGCCGACCGGGCAGGTGTCCAGGTGGCAGACGCGCATCATGATGCAGCCGGAGACCACCAGCGGGGCGGTCGCGAACCCGAACTCCTCGGCGCCCAGCAGGGCGGCGATGACGACGTCGCGGCCGGTCTTCAGCTGGCCGTCGGTCTGCACCACGATCCGGTCGCGCAGTCCGTTGAGCAGCAGGGTCTGCTGGGTCTCGGCGAGGCCGAGCTCCCAGGGGCCGCCCGCGTGCTTGAGCGAGGTGAGCGGCGAGGCGCCGGTGCCGCCGTCGTGGCCGGAGACCAGCACCACGTCCGCGTGTGCCTTGGAGACGCCGGCCGCGACCGTGCCGACGCCGACCTCGGAGACCAGCTTCACGTGGACGCGGGCCTCGGGGTTGGCGTTCTTGAGGTCGTGGATCAGCTGCGCCAGGTCCTCGATCGAGTAGATGTCGTGGTGCGGCGGCGGCGAGATCAGGCCGACACCCGGGGTGGAGTGCCGGGTCCTGGCGACCCACGGGTACACCTTGTGGCCGGGCAGCTGGCCGCCCTCACCGGGCTTGGCGCCCTGGGCCATCTTGATCTGGATGTCGTCGGCGTTGACCAGGTACTCGGAGGTGACGCCGAACCGGCCGGAGGCGACCTGCTTGATCGCCGAGCGGCGCTCGGGGTCGTACAGGCGGTCCGGGTCCTCGCCGCCCTCGCCGGTGTTGGACTTGCCGCCGAGGCGGTTCATCGCGACGGCCAGGGTCTCGTGCGCCTCGCGGGAGATCGAGCCGTAGGACATGGCGCCGGTGGAGAACCGCTTGACGATCTCGGAGACCGGCTCGACCTCCTCGACCGGCACCGGGGTGCGGCCGTGCGCGTCGAGCCTGAACAGGCCGCGCAGCGTCATCAGCCGCTCGGACTGCTCGTTCACCCGGTCGGTGTACTGCTTGAAGATGTCGTACCGGCGGTTGCGGGTGGAGTGCTGCAGCCGGAATACGGTGTCCGGGTCGAACAGGTGCGGCTCGCCCTCGCGGCGCCACTGGTACTCGCCGCCGATCTCCAGCGCGCGGTGCGCGGCGGGGATGCCGGAGGCGGGGTACGCCTTGGCGTGCCGGGCCGCGGTCTCCTTGGCGATCTCGTCCAGACCGATGCCGCCGAGCTTGGTGGTGGTGCCGGCGAAGTAGCCGTCCACCAGCTCCTGGGCGAGGCCGATCGCCTCGAAGACCTGGGCGCCGCGGTAGGAGGCGACGGTGGAGATGCCCATCTTGGACATCACCTTCAGCACGCCCTTGCCGAGCGCCTTGATCAGGTTCTTGATCGCCTTCTCGGGCTCGATGCCGGTCAGGAAGGTGCCCTGGGCGACCAGGTCCTCGACCGATTCCATGGCCAGGTACGGGTTGACCGCGCCGGCGCCGTAGCCGATCAGCAGCGCGACGTGGTGCACCTCGCGGACGTCGCCCGCCTCGACCAGCAGCGACACCCGGGTGCGCTGCTTGGTGCGGATCAGGTGGTGGTGGACCGCCGAGGTGAGCAGCAGCGAGGGGATCGGGGCGTGCTCGGCGTCCGAGTGCCGGTCGGAGAGCACGATGATCCGGGCACCGTCGGCGATCGCCGCGTCCGCCTCGGCGGCGATCGCGGCCAGCCGCGCGGCCAGCGCCTCGCCGCCGCCGGCGACCTTGTACAGGCCGGACAGCGTGACGGCCTTGAGGCCGGGCTGGTCGCCGTCCGCGTTGATGTGGACCAGCTTGGCCAGCTCGTCGTTGTCGATCACCGGGAAGGTGATGCCGACGGAGCGGCAGGCGGCGGCCTCGGCGGCCAGCAGGTTGCCCTCGGGGCCGAGGTTGGACAGCAGCGAGGTGACCAGTTCCTCGCGGATGGCGTCCAGCGGCGGGTTGGTGACCTGCGCGAAGAGCTGCACGAAGTAGTCGAACAGCAGGCGCGGCTTCTCGCTGAGCGCCGCGATCGGCGAGTCGGTGCCCATCGAGCCGAGCGCCTCGGCGCCGGTCTTCGCCATCGGCGCCAGGATGACCCGCAGCTCCTCCTCCGTGTAGCCGAAGGTCTGCTGGCGGCGGGTGACCGAGGCGTGGGTGTGCGCGATGTGCTCGCGCTCGGGGAGCGTGGCCAGCTGGATCTGGCCGCTCTCGACCCACTCCTCGTAGGGGTGCTCGGCGGCCAGCGCCGACTTGATCTCCTCGTCCTCGACGATGCGGTGTTCGGCGGTGTCGACGAGGAACATCCGGCCGGGCTGCAGCCGGCCCTTCTTGACCACCCGGGTCTGCTCGATGTCGAGCACGCCGACCTCGGAGGAGAGGACGACCAGGCCGTCCTCGGTGATCCAGTAGCGGGCGGGGCGCAGGCCGTTGCGGTCCAGCACGGCGCCGATCCGCGTGCCGTCGGTGAAGGTGACGCAGGCCGGGCCGTCCCAGGGCTCCATCAGGTTGGAGTGGTACCGGTAGAACGCGCGGCGGGCCGGGTCCATGGTGGCGTGGTTCTCCCACGCCTCCGGGATCATCATCAGCACGGCGTGCGGCAGCGAGCGGCCGCCGAGGTGGAGCAGCTCCAGGACCTCGTCGAAGGAGGCGGAGTCGGAGTGGTCCGGGGTGCAGATCGGGAAGATCCGGTCGAGACCCTGCCCGTTCCGGTTGGCGGGGATGAGGTCGGTGGCGAGCTGGGACTCCCGGGCGGTCATCCAGTTCCGGTTGCCCTTGACCGTGTTGATCTCGCCGTTGTGCGCGACGAACCGGTACGGGTGGGCGAGCGGCCAGCTCGGGAAGGTGTTGGTGGAGAACCGGGAGTGCACCAGGCCGAGCGCGGAGGCGTAGAGCCGGTCCGACAGGTCGGGGAAGAAGGGCTCCAGCTGGCCGGTGGTCAGCATGCCCTTGTAGACGATGGTGCGCGCGGACAGCGACGGGAAGTAGACCCCGGCCTCGCGCTCGGAGCGCTTGCGGACCACGAAGGCGACCCGGTCCAGTTCGAGGCCGGACCGGCCCTGGCCGACCAGGAAGAGCTGGCGGAAGCGCGGCATCACCCCGCGCGCGGTGGCGCCCAGCAGGTCGGGGCTGACCGGGACGTCGCGCCAGCCGAGGACGGTCAGGTCCTCCTCGGCCGCGATCGCCTCGATCCGGGCGACGGCGGCGGCGTCCTCGTCGTCGGCGTCGGGCAGGAAGGCGATGCCGACCGCGTAGGCGCCGGCCTCGGGGAGGTCGAAGGGGACGTTGGCCCGGAGGAAGGCGTCCGGGATCTGGGTGAGGATGCCCGCGCCGTCACCGGAGTCCGGCTCGGCGCCGGTGGCGCCGCGGTGCTCCAGGTTGCGCAGGACGGTCAGCGCCTGCTCGACGACGGTGTGGTCGGCGATGCCGGTCAGCGTGGCGACGAATCCGACGCCACAGGCGTCGTGCTCGTTTCGCGGGTCGTACAGGCCCTGAGCAGCAGGTCGCGCATCCGGAACGAGCGCGTACGGCGCGCGGGCGCCGGCCTGGGGCTCGTTGGCGGAGTGCGTGGATGCAGACAGCATCGGCTCTCCCGTCGTCGTCTTTTCGAAACTGGTGCAGTAGGGACGACGTTGGCCCTGATGCGATTGAGGCACGCACGTTACATGATGCAGAAGGTCCCGGGAAGCGGATTCCAGTGTCCACATCGCGGACGGATCGGCAGGTCACCGGGCGGTGAGGGGACGCGCCACAGCGCACGTCCCGACGATTGTGCCCGGCGCTCCCCGGCCTGAAACAGGGCCGACATCACAGGCCCACGGGCGTCGATCAAAGCGGCCTGGGATTCCATCTCGGAAATCGATCCGGAGATGCGATTCCTTGGTCGACCAGACCACATGGCGAGACAAGGCCAGGCGCCATCGGGCCACCGTGTGTGCAACCTCACCCGTTCGGGCGCATAACAATGCAACGGCACCGGTGCCCGGACGGCCCGCCCGCAGGCCTACGGGCCCGCCCGAACGTCAGACCTGCCCGCCGATCAGCGCGCCCAGCAGGTAGGTCACCCCGGCCGCGGCCCCGCCCAGCAGCAGCTGCCGCACGCCGCTGTACCACCACGTGCGCGCCGTCACCCGGGCCACCACGGCACCGCAGGTGAACAGGCCGACCGCCGCGACCAGCAGCGCCGGCACCAGCGAGGTCGCGCCCAGCAGGTACGGCAGCAGCGGCAGCAGGGCGCCCACCGCGAAGCAGACGAACGAGGAGGCGGCCGCCACCCAGGGCGAGGGCAGGTCGTTGGGATCCACGCCGAGCTCCTCCCGGGCGTGGATCTCCAGGGTCTGCTCCGGGTCGGCGGACAGCTGCCGCGCCACCTCGTGGGCGAGCCCGGGGTCCACCCCGCGCTCGACGTAGAGCTGGGCCAGCTCGGCCAGCTCGCCGTGCGGGTTGCGGCGCAGCTCCAGCCGCTCGGCCTCGATCTCGGCCTGCACCAGCTCCCGCTGGGAGGCCACCGAGGTGTACTCCCCCGCCGCCATCGAGCAGGCGCCGGCCGCCAGCCCGGCCAGGCCGGTGAGCACCACGGTGCTGTTGGAGACGGCGCCGCCGACCACACCGGTCATCAGCGCGAAGTTGGAGACCAGGCCGTCCATCGCGCCGAACACCGCCGGTCGCAGCCAGCCGCCGTTGACGTCCCGGTGGTGCCCGGCGGCGGGTATCCGGGGCTGGTGTCCGGTCTCGTGATCCAGGGCGGTCGCAGTCACGGCCGTGCCCCTCCCTCCATTGGTCCGATCGCCTTGCCTATCGACCGTAGCCCTGTTGAGCTGCGCATTTCCAGCAAAGTAAGGCTGTCCGAACATGGCTCCGGCCGCCCTCCGCACGGGGTGCGGGGAGCGGCCGGGGGTGGGGATCGGCGCAGGTCAGGCGGGGTGCTTGGCGCCCTTCTCCAGCTTGTCGAGCTTCTCGGCGAGCCCGTCCGAGGGCCGGCCGCCGGACTTCCCGTCCCGCTTCGCCTCCGGCAGGTCGTCCTCCGGCCGGTCGTCCTTCGGCCCGTCGGCCGGCGCCGCGGCGTCCGCCTCGGCACGCGCCATCGGGTCGATGCTCGCCGGGTCCTCCCGCCCGGGCCGCTTCTTCCCGACGACCACGAAGTACGCCACGGCGCCGATGAAGACGAGGATCGCCACCCAGTCGTTCAGCCGCAGGCCGAAGAACTCGTGCGCCTCGTCGACCCGCAGCCACTCGGTCCAGAACCGGCCCGCCGTGTACCCGGCGACGTACAGCGCGAAGGCCCGCCCGTGGCCCAGGGTGAACCGCTTGTCCGCCCAGATCACCAGCGCGGCGACGCCCACGCACCAGAGCGACTCGTAGAGGAAGGTCGGGTGGTGGACGGTGGTGACCACCTCGCCGCCGGGCAGCGTCGTCGTGATCTTCAGGCCCCACGGCAGGGTGGTCTCCCGCCCGTACAGCTCCTGGTTGAACCAGTTGCCCCAGCGGCCGAGCGCCTGGGCGAGCGCGATGCCCGGGGCGATCGCGTCCGCGTAGGCGGGCAGCGGGACGCCGCGGCGGCGGGCGCCGAT
>NZ_BAAAKJ010000210.1:0-6891 GCF_039527695.1 Kitasatospora putterlickiae | reverse complement strand
GCCCAGCGCGATCGCGCCCCAGATGCCGAGGCCGCCCTCCCAGATCTTGAGGGCGTTGAGGGGGTTCTTCCCCTCGCCGAAGTACAGCTGGTTGTCGGTGATCACGTGGTACAGCCGGCCGCCGACCAGGCCGAACGGCACGGCCCAGACGGCGATGTCGCCGACGGTGTGGCGGCCACCGCCCCGGGCGACCCAGCGCTTGCCGCCGAGCCAGACGGCCACGACGACACCGAGGATGATGCAGAAGGCGTAGGCGCGCAGCGGGATCGGTCCGAGGTACAGGACACCCCGCGACGGGCTGGGAATGTAGGCGATATCCATGGCAGCTCCGACGCTACAGGGTCGGCGGCCCGCCGAGGGCACCCCGGCGGGTCACAGTAGGGCACAGATCGGCGTGCGGGGCCGGGCCCGGGGCCCGCCGTCGCCCCCTCCGGACGGGGAGGGGGCGGCGGCCACCCCGCAGCGTACGCGTCCGGTTCAGCCCGCCTTGGGCGAGGGGTTGTTGGGCTCCGAGGCGGTGCTGGTGGGCGCGGGTGACTGGCCGTGGGTGCCCGGAGTGCCCACCTGCTTGCCCTGGTTGGCGGCGTCCACCCACTTCACCAGGTTGGCCGGGGTGATCTCCTCGTTGTTGAACTTCGGGTAGATCGGCTGGCCGTTCAGCAGCACCGTCGGTGTGGACTTGAAGTTGGACTTGTCGAAGTCCTGCTGGACCGCCGACACCCAGCCGCTGAACTCCAGGTCGTTGACGCACGCCTCGAAGGAGGGCGTGACCAGGCCGTCGACCTGCCTGCCGAGGTTGATCAGGACCGCCTTGTCCCCGAAGGCGTCGTTGGTCTCGTCCGGCTGGTTGCGGTAGAGCACGTCGTGGTAATCGCGGAAGTGCCCGGCGTCCTGGGCGCAGCCGAGCGCGTTGGCGGCGTACTTGGAGCCCTTGCCCGGTACGGCGCGGTCGATGAACGAGACGATGTGGTAGTTGGTGAAGATCTTGCCCGCGTCCTCCAGCTGGCTGATGGTGGGCGAGAACTCCCGCTCGAAGATGCCGCAGGCGGGGCAGCGCGGGTCCTCGTAGACGGTGAGCACGGAGGGCGCGTTGTCGGAGCCGACCGGGACGATCAGGTTCTTGTCGCCGATCGTGCCGGCCGGGGCGGCGGCGGGGGTCTCCGGCTTGGAGCGCTGGTCCTGCACCACCACGCCGGTGACCACCGCGGCGGCGATCACCGCGAGCGCCACCCCGCCGACGATCAGCTTCTTCCGCCGCCGGCCGCGGGCCTCGTCCTCGGCGCGTTCCGCCAGCATCCGCTCACGGGCGGTGCGCTTGCCTTCTCGGTTCTTGTCGCTCATCAGCCTTGGAATTCCAGGTTCGGGGGTGGGGGTGCGGCGGTGGGGCCGGCGGGTGGGGCGGGCGCTCAGCCCGCCAGCCGGCCGTCCACCGAGAACTTCGTGCGGGGCCGCCAGAGCAGCCAGCCGGCGAGCAGCAGGAACCCGCTGTCGCGCAGGATCTCCTGCAGGTACTCGGTCTGCGAGGCGTCGACCGCGCCGCCGCCGCCGAAGCATCCGCAGTCGATCGAGATGCCGCGCGCCCAGGCGGAGGCGATCCCGCCGATGAAGGCCAGCAGCAGGACCGCCGAGACGCCCGCGGCCACGCGCGTGCCCAGGCCGATCACCAGCAGCAGCGCGAGCGCCAGCTCCAGGAAGGGCAGCCCGTGGCCCACCGGTTTGACCAGGGACTCGGGCAGGATCTCGTACGCGCGCACCGCCTGGGCGGCCTCCGCCGGATCGGAGATCTTCGCCAGCCCGGCCCAGCCCCAGACCACGGCCAGGGCCAGCCGGGCGGCCGTACCGATCCACTCCGTCGCCGGCCCGGCCATCCGGACAACCCCCTCGGGAAACACCGTCACGCCCCTATGAACCGCTCCCGGGGACGCCGGGTTCCTCCGCTTTGTGGAGTTAATCCAAAAGAGTGATGCTTAATCCGGTATGAGACGGTTTCACCCTAACGGGTGGTCGGGTTCACAGCCGTACGGCCACCCCGGGTCGTGGCGGTCGAGGCCGGAACGGTCGGGATCAGGGCGGCCGAGGTCGTAGCGGCCGAGGTCCTGGCGGCCGGTCAGGGCCGCCCGGGCCCGCGCCTCCGCGCACACGGACGCGTCCCGCTCCGCCCGCTCCACCCCCCGCCTGGCCAGCGCCGGGCCGACCGCGCTCTGCGCCCCGAGCGCGGCACCGAGCGCCAGCGCCGCCGCGGCCGCCCGCAGCAGCACGGCTCGCTGAAGACCGGGCATCGGCCGACCCCTTCCGCTCGCTCGCCCCCGGGCACGTGGTGCGTGCACTCGTCCCTCCACTCAACGCCGCCCAACCGCGGGCTGGTGCGCGTGCCCGCGACTGTTCACCCGTTCGGGTCGACGGGCTGTCCGAACGGACCCGGGAACGGCGAAGNCCCGTCGGAAGCGTTCCGGTCCTACCGTCGGCGGACGCCCTGCGCCAGCTCGCCGGCCAGGGCGCGCACCGCGTCCAGCGCGGCCGTCTCGTCCCCGTCCGCGTCCAGGATCCGCTGCACGAACGCCGAGCCGACGATCACGCCGTCCGCGAACCCGGCCACCTGCGCGGCCTGCTCACGGGTCGACACGCCGAGGCCGACGCAGACCGGCAGCTCGGTGGTGGCCCTGGTCCGGGCGACCAGGTCCTCGGCCAGGTCGCCGACCTGCGCCCGGCTGCCGGTCACGCCCATCACCGCGGCCGCGTACACGAAGCCGCTGCCGGCCGCCGTGACCTCGGCCAGCCGCTTGTCCCGGCTGCTCGGAGCGACCACGAACACGGTGTCCAGACCGTGCTCCCCGGCCGCCTTGCGCCACTCCTCGGACTCCTCCACCGGCAGGTCCGGCAGGATGCAGCCCGCCCCGCCGGCCGCGGCCAGGTCGGCGGCGAACCGCGCGACGCCGTACCGGTCCACCGGGTTCCAGTAGGTCATCACCAGCACCGCCGCCCCGGGGTGCGCGGCCGCGACCTCCTGGACGGTGCGCAGCACGTCCTTGATCCGCACGCCGGCCCGCAGCGCGATGTCGTCGGCGGTCTGGATGGTCGGGCCGTCCAGCACCGGGTCGGAGTGCGGCAGGCCGACCTCGACGATGTCGCAGCCGCCCTCGATCAGCGCGTTGACGGCGCGCACGCCGCCGTCCACCGACGGGAAGCCGGCCGGCAGGTAGCCGATCAGCGCGGCGCGGTCCTCCGCCTTGGCGGCGGCCAGGATGCCGCTGAGCTTCGAAGCCATGGTCACTTACCCCCGTGGGCGGAGCCGGCGCCCGGCTCGTCGTAGAGGCCGAAGTACTCGGCGGCGGTGTGCATGTCCTTGTCGCCGCGCCCGGAGAGCGAGACCAGGATGGTGGCCTCGGGTCCGAGCTCGCGGCCCAGCTCCAGGGCGCCGGCCAGCGCGTGCGCGCTCTCGATGGCCGGGATGATGCCCTCGGTGCGGGACAGCAGCCGCAGCGCCCGCATGGCGGCGTCGTCGGTGACCGGCCGGTACTCGGCGCGGCCGGTGTCCTTCAGCCAGGCGTGCTCCGGGCCGACGCCCGGGTAGTCCAGGCCGGCCGAGATCGAGTGCGACTCGATGGTCTGGCCGTCCTCGTCCTGCAGGACGTAGGTGCGCGAGCCGTGCAGCACGCCCGGGTCGCCCTTGGTGAGGGTGGCCGCGTGCCGCGGGGTCTCGGCGCCCTCGCCGGCCGCCTCGCAGCCGATCAGGCGCACCCCGGCGTCCGGGATGAACTCGTGGAAGATGCCCATCGCGTTGGAGCCGCCGCCGACGCAGGCGACCACGGCGTCGGGCAGCCGCCCGGTGCGCTCCAGCACCTGCTCGCGCGCCTCCACGCCGATGACCCGGTGGAAGTCGCGGACCATCATCGGGAAGGGGTGCGGCCCGGCCACGGTGCCGAACAGGTAGTGGGTGGAGTCGACGTTGGCGACCCAGTCGCGGAACGCCTCGTTGATGGCGTCCTTGAGGGTGCGGCTGCCGGACTTCACGGCCACCACCTCGGCGCCGAGCATCCGCATCCGGGCGACGTTCAGCGCCTGGCGCTGGGTGTCGACCTCGCCCATGTAGATGGTGCAGTCGAAGCCGAACAGCGCGCAGGCGGTGGCGGTGGCCACGCCGTGCTGGCCGGCGCCGGTCTCGGCAATGATCCGGGTCTTGCCCATCCGCCTGGTGAGCAGGGCCTGGCCCAGCACGTTGTTGATCTTGTGCGAGCCGGTGTGGTTGAGGTCCTCGCGCTTGAGCAGGATCCGCGCGCCGCCGGCCTCGGCGGAGAACCGCCGCACGTCGGTCAGCGGGCTGGGGCGGCCGGTGTAGTCCTTGAGCAGCGCGTCGAGCTCGGCGGTGAAGGCCGGGTCGGCCTTGGCCTTCTCGTACTCCTCGGCGACCTGCTCCACGGCGGCGACCAGCGCCTCCGGGATGAAGCGGCCGCCGTACGCGCCGAAGTAGCCGCGCGCGTCCGGCACCTCGGCGCCGGGCAGGTAGTCCTTGTCGGACCGTTCGGACATGGTGAAGTCCCTCGGGAAGATGACGACGGTTGACGGTGACGTCTGTCGGCTGCGGTCAGCCGGACGTCTCGCGCCATCGCCGCCCCGGCACCTGCCCGGGCTCGCAGCCGATCACGTACCGCACCCGCCGCCCCAGCACCCGGCGTGCGGGCGCGCGGCAGCCGCGCGGGCGGCAGCCGGGGGCGAGGCGGGTGGCGATCTTCATGGCGGCGGCGTCAGTCCTTGTGCCGGATCGCCGGGTGGGCGCCGGCCGCGACCAGGTCGGCCACCGCGGCCCGCGGGTCCTTGCCGGTCACCAGCGCTTCGCCGACCAGCACCGCGTCCGCGCCCAGGTTGGCGTAGGAGATCACGTCCAGCGGGCCGCGCACCCCGGACTCGGCGACCTTGACGATGTCGTCCGGAATGGCGTGGACGACGTTGCCGAAGGTGTTGCGGTCCACCTCAAGGGTCTTGAGGTTGCGGGCGTTGACGCCGATGATCCGCGCGCCGGCGTCCACCGCGCGCTTGATCTCCTCCTCGTCGTGCACCTCGACCAGCGGGGTGAGGCCGATCGAGCCGGCCCGCTCGATCAGCGACACCAGGGCCGGCTGGTCGAGGGCCGCGACGATCAGCAGCGCGAGGTCGGCGCCGTGCGCGCGGGCCTCCCACAGCTGGTAGGCGGTGACGATGAAGTCCTTGCGGAGCAGCGGGGTGTCCACCGCGGCCCGGACGGCGTCCAGGTCCGCCAGCGACCCGCCGAAACGGCGCTGCTCGGTCAGCACGCTGATCGCGGCGGCACCGCCGGCCGCGTAGTCGATCGCCAGCGACGCCGGGTCCGCGATCGCGGCCAGCGCGCCCTTGGACGGGCTGGAGCGCTTGACCTCGCAGATCACCCGGACGCCGTCGCCGCGCAGGGCCGCCACGCCGTCCTTGGCGTCCGGGGCCTTGGCGGCGAGCTCCTTGAGCTCGTCCAGCGTGACCCGGGCCTGCCGCTCGGCGAGGTCCTCGCGGACCCCTTCGACGATCGAGTCGAGCACACTCACTCGGGCGCCCCCATCATGTCTGCTAGTCCTGGTTCTGCTAGCGAGGAGCCGGACGGCCAGTGAGCCTCCGGCCCTTCGATGGTATCGGCAAGGGGGAGCGCACAGCGCATCCGCCCGGCGTGCGTCTCACGGAACGGACCCCCGGGCACCCCCGCGAGCTGCGGCTTCACACCGTCGCCACCGGGACGGTCAGACCGGCGGCGGGGCCAGGCCGGCGCCGACCGGCAGGTTGCGGACCACCGTGAAGACGAGCACGAGCAGCCCCACCAGCACCCAGCGACGGGCCCCGAGCGCGAGCCCGGGGCCGGGCCTGCCGCGCACCGCCGCCCAGAGCCGGCGTGCCCAGAACACCCCCAGCACGGCGAACAGCAGCACCGCCACCGCGTTGTCGTGCAGCGCCGCGCTGAGGTCCCCGTGGGCCAGCGCGTGCACGCAGCGCAGCCCGCCGCAGCCGGGGCACCACCAGCCGGTGGCCGCCAGGAAGGGGCAGTCCGGGTAGTGCCCGGGCACGTTCGGGTCCACCGCGGCGACGTACCCGGCGGGAAGGGCCACGGCGGCGGGCGCGGCCAGCGGCGGCACCAGCCGGCGCGGCGCGGAGGGCCGGGCGGAGGCGGTGGGAGCGGGGGCGGCGTTCACGCCCACGATTGTGCCCGTCCCGGAGCCCGGGCGGGAGAAGCGAAACGGCGGCCCGTGGGCCGCCGTTCGCGCGAGGCGCCGATGGATCAGGCGGAGGCGGAGGCGGCGGCCAGCGCGGCCTGCTCCTCGTGGGTGTACACGTTGGTGCTGGGCTGCCTGCCCATGCCCGCCATCGACATGGCCTTGCCGACCACGCCGCCGAGCAGGACGACCGCCAGGCCGGCCCAGGTGAGCAGCACCGACGGCAGGATCATCGCGACACCCGCGATGCCGAAGCCGATGAAGGCGATGGTCACGCCGGTCCAGGCGGCGGTGGTGTGGCCGTGTGCTGCTGCTGCCATCGGATGGTGCTCCTACGCTTGACGTGTCCCATTGACGTGTTCCATTGTGCCGGGCCACACACCGGCGCCCCAAAGGGGGTGGCGGGTCTATCGCGTCACAGTGCGGCGCGCTCCCGCCCGGCGGTCAGCCCGCCGTCGGGTCCTCGCCCCGGTCCAGCGCCTTCCACAGGTCGGCCGGGTTCTGCGCGGCGCCGGCCGACGGCCGCTTCGCCGACGCCTTGCCGGTCGGCGCCTCGTAGCGGCTGCCCATCGCCGGCCAGCCGCGCCCGTACCGGACGGTCAGCAGCCCGGCCAGCGCCAGCAGCAGCCCGCCCGCCAGCGCCACCCACGGCCAGGCGGTGTGCCCGACGCCGGTCGCGGCCGAG
>NZ_BAAAKJ010000209.1:4887-5773 GCF_039527695.1 Kitasatospora putterlickiae | reverse complement strand
GATGGGGTTCGCCTTCACGGTGCACGGGCGGCCCGCCCCGCGGGACCCGGTGCGGGTGGAGCTGACCGCGCCGGACGGCGGGTCGTGGACGTGGGGGCCGGCGGACGCCGCGGACCGGGTGGCCGGGCCCGCCCTCGACTTCTGCCTGCTGGTCACCCGGCGCCGGCACCGGGACGACCTCGCGCTGAGCGCCGTCGGCGAGGTGGCGACGGCCTGGCTTCCGATCGCCCAGGCCTTCGCGGGACCGCCCGGAGCGGGCCGCGAGCCGGGCTCGTCGCTTTAGCAGATGATGCGTCAAATACCCTGGTTCACCCGGTAAACCACACGTTTCGGCGATTTACAGGGTTCGTCGGCGAATGATGGACTTCGGGCATGACGCGAATGAACCCGTTGCGCACCGTCCTCGCCGGGGCCGCCGCCCTGCTCGCCGCCGGCGGTCTCCTGGCCGTCCCCGCCCAGGCCGCGTCCGCGCCGCCCGCCGCCCTAGCCGGGGCCGCCGCGCCGGCACAGGTCCGGGCGGGGACACCGGCCGCGCACCAGGTGTTCACGTTCTTCGAGGCGTACCGGGGGGCGGTGCTCGGCGAGACCGGCGAGACCCCGCGCGCCGTCCGCGAGCGCTACCTCTCCCCGCACCTCAACACCCGCCTGGACGCCTGGGCGCAGCAGCATGACGCCGATCCGGTGTTCCGGGCCCAGAACGTGCCGGTGGACTGGTCGGTCCAGCAGGTGAAGGACCAATTCGGATTCGCCTCGGTGCGGCTCACCGAGTTCTGGGACGGCGGCGGCAGCCAGGACGTCTGGTACACCGTCCGCCTGAGCGATCTGCGGATCGTCGAGCTGAACGACCAGCCCGCCTTCTGACCGGGCCCGCCCTCCGACCGGCCCG
>NZ_BAAAKJ010000209.1:780-4868 GCF_039527695.1 Kitasatospora putterlickiae | reverse complement strand
GCGCAGGCACCCCCCACGACTGCGCCGCGCCGGTCGCACGTGTCGCTACTTCCCCCCGTCCCGCAGGAGCAGCAGCCCGCGGCCCCGCTCCAGGGCGCCCGCCGTCCAGGCCGGGAGCAGCTCGCCGACCAGCCACTCGACCTCCTCGGCCGCGTCCTCGTCACCGCCCGGCAGGAGTTCGGGCTCCTCGTGGATCCGGCCGAGGTCGAATCCCGCCAGTTCGGCGCGGACGCGATCGAGTTGAGGGCCGGCCGCGAGGGAGGGGAAGGGCCAGGGGTCGGCGTCCGGCGCCTCCGAGCCCGGCCACGGGAAGGGCCAGGGGCGCGTCCAGAGACCGGCGAGGGCAGGCAGCCCCCAGGCCTCGAAGGTGTCCGCCAGTTCGTGCCAGCCCCGGCCGGGCAGCGTCGCCGCGCCGAGGGTGTCACCCGCGCCGGGCAGCAGGAGTTCCAGCAGCCAGGTGTAGCCGGCGGGCCGGGACGGGTCGAGCCGGCCGGTGGCGATCTCCCGCAGGGCGGCCTCCACTTCGGCGGGTTCGGTGGTCCGCAGCAGCCGTCCGGCGGCGGCGAGCGGGCCGATGCGGTCGAGCCCGGCCCGGACGAAGGCCTCGCCGCCGGAGCCGACCGTGCGCAGCAGGGCATCGCCGTCGACGGCGAACGCCGACAGGTACTGTTCGGACATCGCGCCATTATCGCGGTGGTGTCAGGTCCCTTGGCGTGCCGGGGGGTTAGGGCGCCGTTTTGGTCCAGGGGGCGACGCCGAGCCGGCCGGTGGTGCCGAGGTCGAGGTGGGCCGGGACGGTGAGCCGGGGGCGGCCCTGGAGCGGGGCGAGGTCGAGGAAGCGGCCGTTGTCGGGGGCCTTGTCGCCGGCGGCCACCGTGTTGCGCCAGACCAGGTGGGACTCGGCGTACTCCTGGGGCTGGAGGATCAGCGGTGCGGGGGCGGCGTCGAAGTTCTCCAGGGTGGCGATGCCGGCCGAGCCGCGTTTGACGGTGATGGCGAGCGGGGCGCGTTCGGCGTCGAGGACGCGGACGGCGGGGTGGCCCTTGAGGGCGTAGGGGCGGGTGCCGCAGTTGGTCAGCCGGACCGGCATCACCCGCAGGCCCATGGCGGCGTTGGCCTCGCCGACGGTCAGCGCGAGGCCCTCGGGGGAACAGGCGGTCGCCGGGGCGGGTGCGACCGGGAGGGACGTGACCGGGAGGGGCGTGTCGCCGATGCTGCGCGCCGGTCCGGGCGCTCCCCCGCCCGCGCCGGTCGCCGCGATGCTGCCGCACCCGGCCGTCACCAGCGCCGTCACCAGCGCACCGGCCGCGAGCGGCAGCCCGGTCCGAACGGGTCGCGGCGCCCGGCGGGCCACGCCCGGAACCGCGCTCTGCGGCAACGGCGTCGAGTCCATGGGGACGATCATGGCACGAACCGTTCCCCGCGTCCGTCACAGTCCGATCCGCAGCGGGGTGAGCCGGGTGGCGACCAGGTTGGTGGCGCCCCGGTCCCGTTCGACGTGCCCGTGGACCAGCAGCCCGGCCCGGTCCAGGGCGGTGCGGCGCTGGGACTCCCAGACCGGCCGGCTGCAGATCACATTGATCAGCCCGGTCTCGTCCTCCAGGCTGAGGAAGAGCACCCCGCCCGCCGTCGGCGGCCGCTGCCGGTGGGTGACCAGGCCGCCGACCACCACCGCCGTCCCCGGCGCCACGTCCGGCAGTTCGGCGGCCGAGAGCGCGCCACCGCGCTCCAGGTGGGCGCGCAGGTGCTGGAGCGGGTGGCTGGTCGCGGACGTCCCGGTGGCCCAGAGGTCGGCGATGGTCTCCTCGACCGGGGTCATCGCGGGCAGGTCCGGCGCCTCGGTGCCGGGCGTGGTGCCCGGGATGAGGTCCGCCGAGACGCCCGCGAACGCGCCCGCCGCCCAGAGCGCCTGCCGCCGGCCGAGCCCGAAGCAGCCGAACGCGCCCGCCGCGGCCAGCGCCTCCAGCCCCGGCGCGGGCAGGCCGGTGCGGCGGGCGAAGTCCTCCAGGTCCGCGTACGGCCGCCCGGCCGCGATCGCCTCGGCCTGCGCGGTGCCGATGCCGCGCACGGTGTCCAGGCCCAGCCGGATCGCGGGCTGCGGCTTCCCGGCGGTGAGCGGCGGCCTGGGCGTCGGCCCCCGGTACGGCTCCAGGGTGGGCCCGGCGCCACTGGCGTTGACGTCCACCCCGCGCACCCGCACGCCGTGCCGCCGGGCGTCCGAGATCAGACTGAGCGGCGAGTAGAAGCCCATCGGCTGGTTGGCCAGCAGGGCGCAGGTGAAGGCCGCCGGGTAGTGGTACTTGAGCCAGGCGCTGGCGTACACCAGGTAGGCGAAGCTGATCGCGTGGCTCTCCGGGAAGCCGTAGTTGGAGAAGGCCTCGATCTTGGTGTAGACGTCCTGCGCCACCTCCTCCGGGATGCCGCGCTCGGCCATGCCGCCGAGCAGCCGCTCACGCAGCCGGGCGACCCGTTCGTGCGAGCGCTTGGCGCCCATCGCCTGGCGCAGCCGGTCCGCCTCGGCGGGGGTGAACCCGGCGCAGTCGATGGCGAGTTGCATCATCTGCTCCTGGAACAGCGGCACCCCGAGGGTCTTGCCGAGCGCGTTCTCCATCAGCGGGTGCGGGCAGCCGGCCGGCTCCACCCCGGCGCGCCGGCGCAGGTACGGGTGCACGGAGCCGCCCTGGATCGGACCCGGCCGGATCAGCGCGACCTCCACCACCAGGTCGTAGAAGTGGTCCGGCTTGAGCCGGGGCAGGGTGGCCATCTGGGCGCGCGACTCGACCTGGAAGACGCCGACGGTGTCGGCCCGCCGCAGCATCGTGTACACGCCCGGGTCGTCGTCCGGGATGGTCGCCAGGTCGTAGTGCTCGCCGTGGTGCCGGGCGACCAGGTCGCAGGTGTCGTGCAGCGCGGCGAGCATGCCGAGGCCGAGCAGGTCGATCTTGACCAGCCCGGCGCCGGCCACCGACTCCTTGTCCCACTGCAGCACGGAGCGCCCCGGCATCCGCGCCCACTCGGTCGGGCAGATCCCGGCGATCGGCTCCCGGGTGAGCACCATGCCGCCCGAGTGGATGCCCAGGTGGCGCGGCAGGCCGTGGAGCTGCCCGGCGAGCGCGAGCACGTCGGCGGGGATGACGGCGTCCGCGCCGGGCGGCGAGCGGAAGTCGGCCTGCCGGCTGAACGCGTCCACCTGGCCCTGCGGGTAGCCGAGCACCCGGGCGGCGTCGCGCAGCGCCAGCCGGGGCCGGTAGGTGATCACATTGGCGACCTGGGCGGCGTGCTCGCGCCCGTAGCGGCGGTAGACGTACTGGATGACCTCCTCGCGGCGGCGGTTCTCGATGTCCAGGTCGATGTCCGGCGGTCCGTCGCGGGCGGTGGAGAGGAAGCGCTCGAAGAGCAGCTTGTAGTGCACCGGGTCGACGGCGGTGATCCCGAGCGCGTAGCAGACCGCCGAGTTGGCCGCCGAGCCGCGCCCCTGGCACCAGATGGACTCCCGGCGGCAGAAGTCGACGATGTCGTGCACGATCAGGAAGTAGCCGGCCAGGTCGAGTTCCTCGATGACGTCCAGCTCCCGGGCGAGCTGGCGGCGGGCCGGGCCGTTGCCGGGCCCGAACCGGCCCGGGCCGCCCTCGGCGACCAGGGCGCGCAGATGGCTGATCTCGGTGTGGCCGGGCGGGACGGGGTAGCCGGGCAGTTCCGGGTCCAGGGTGGCGAAGTCGAAGGCGCAGGCGCGGGCGAGCTCCACGGTGGCCTCGCGCACGCCCGGGAAACGGGCCAGCCGGGCCGCCATCTCGCGGCCGGAGCGCAGGTGGGCGGTGCCGGCGGCCTGCGTCCAGCCGGCCGCCTCGGTGAGGGTCCGGCGGTCGTGCAGGGCGGCCAGGCTCTGGGCGAGCCGGCCCTCGGCGGGGCTCGCGTGGTGGGCGTTGGTGGAGGCGACGGTGGTCAGGCCCAGCCGGGCGGCGAGCGCGGCGAGGGCGTCGTTGCGCGGGTCGTCGCCGGGGAGCCACTGGTGGATCAGCTCGACGTGGACGTTCTCGCGCCCGAACGCCTCGGTGAGGAGGTGGAGTTGGCGCTCGGGGTCGCCCTGG
>NZ_BAAAKJ010000209.1:0-757 GCF_039527695.1 Kitasatospora putterlickiae | reverse complement strand
GGCGGCCAGGGAGGCGGGGACCCGGCCGAGGCGGCAGCCGGTGAGCACCGCCCAGTGGCCGCCGTGCGCGTCGGCGAGGTCCGCGAAGTCGTAGACCGGGTTCCCCTTGGCCCCGCCCGCGAGTTGGGCCGCGCCGATGACGGCGGAGAGCCGGCGGTAGCCCTCCGGGTCGCGGGCCAGGACGAGCAGGTGCTCGACACCGCCCCTTTCCCGACGGATCGTCAGTTCGGCGCCGAAGACGGTGGCCACGCCCGTGCCGCGGGCCGCCTCGGCGAACCGGACCGCGCCGTAGAGGCCGTCGTGGTCGGTGAGCGCGAGGGCCTCGACGCCCAGCCGGGCGGCCTCGGCGACCAGCGCCTCGGGGTCGCTCGCGCCGTCGAGGAAGCTGAAGGCGGAGTGGACGTGCAGCTCGGCCCAGGCCGGTCCGGCGGGCCGCCCTCCGGCGGGATCGGCGGGCCGCTCGGCGGACCCGTCCGGTGCGCCGCCGGGCGCGCGCGGGCGCAGCGGGACGACGTCGCCGCCGCCGTCGCCGGTCAGGCGCCGGTGCAGTTCGCTCCAGGGGAGGAAGGGATGGCTGGTGAATCCCATCGGGGGTGGTGCCTTCGGTCTCTCGCTCGTCTTCTCGGCCCCCCTTGGGCGTGTCGGCCGTCAGTCGTACCCGGCCTCCACGAACCAGGCACCCCCCTCCACCGTGAGCAGCAGCGCCCGCCCGTCCGCCACCGTCACCTGGAACCGGGCCCGGCGGCGGGCGCGCGCC
>NZ_BAAAKJ010000208.1:5976-6252 GCF_039527695.1 Kitasatospora putterlickiae | reverse complement strand
GCACCAGGACGCGGGCGGGCGGGTCCTCGACCAGCCTGACGGTGGCGCCGAGCAGCAGCGCGCAGGTGCCCTCGGTGCCGGTGAGCGCGCGGGCCAGGTGGTGACCGCGCTCGGGCAGCAGCGCGTCCAGCGGGTAGCCGGAGACCCGGCGCGGCAGCGCGGGCATGCCCTGGCGGATGACGGCCAGGTTCCGCTCGGTGAACTCCTGGAGCCGGTGGTGGAGTTGGCCGACCCGCCCGGGCAGGGCGGCGAGCGCGGCGCGCCCTTCCGGGTCGA
>NZ_BAAAKJ010000208.1:0-5956 GCF_039527695.1 Kitasatospora putterlickiae | reverse complement strand
GTGCCGTCGGCGAGCAGCAGGTCCAGCGACTCGACGTTGTCGGCGGTCCGGCCCCAGGCCACCGAGTGCGCGCCGCAGGAGTCGTTGCCGATCATGCCGCCGAGCGTGCAGCGGCTGTGCGTGGACGGGTCCGGCCCGAAGCGCAGCCCGTGCGGGGCGGCGGCGCGCTGCAGATCGTCCAGGACGGTGCCCGGCTCGACCCGCGCGGTGCGGCGCTCCGGGTCGACGCCGAGGACGGCGCCGAGGTGGCGGCGGAAGTCGAACACCACCGCGCCGGGGCCGATCGCCTGCCCGCCGATGCTCGTCCCGGCGCCGCGCGCCACCACCGGCACCCCGTAGCGGCGGCAGAGCGCGAGCGCGGTGCGGACGTCGTCCAGATCGGCGGGCTTGACCACGCCGAGCGGCAGCTGGCGGTAGTTGGAGGCGTCATGGCTGTAGACGGTGCGCTCGGCGGCACCGAAGCGGACCTCGCCGCGCAGCACGGCGGACAGCTCGCGGGCCAGATCGGTCCCGGGCGGGGTGTCGGGGCGGCTCACGGGCGGATCCTCCCTGCCGGCGTGGAGTACGGCTGAGCCGATCATCGCAGCCGCGACCGGCGGGCGGTACCGGGAAAGGGCTGGCCGGGCACCCGGGGCCTCTGGCAGGGTCGGTGTCCATGATCACCAACCCTCACGACGACGACCGCCGCTTCCTCGCCCACCTGCCGGTCGGCGAGCGCCTCCCGATCCCCGAGGACGCCGCACCGGCCTGGGACATCTTCCCGTACGAGCCTCCGGAGGGCGGCGAGCTGCGGGTGCGGGCGCTGGACGCCCCCGAACTGCCCGAACCGCCCCGGCACGGCGAGGCCGGCCCGGTGGAGTGCAACGAGTGCGGGCGCCCCGACGAGGACTACGTCTGGACCGACGAGCACTGGCGCCTGCGGGCCTTCGGCGAGCCGCACGGCCTGCCCGCCGTCCTGTTCCTCAACCCGCGCGGCCACCACGACCTGCTCGACCTCCCGCCCGCCCGCGCCGCCGAACTCGGCCCGGTGCTCCAGCGCGTGGAGCGGGCGATCCTCGCGCTCGGCGGCATCGGCCGGGTCCACGTGAACCGCTGGGGCGACGGCGCGGCCCACCTGCACCTGTGGCTGATCGCCCGGCCCGCCGGACAGCGCCAGCTGCTCGGCTCCACCCTGCCCCTGTGGATGGACGTCCTGCCGCCGCTCCCCGACGAGCTCCGCGCCGACACCCTGCGCCGGATAGCCGCCACCCTCGCCACCGACGGCGGCACCGCGCACGTCTGACCCCTCCGGGGCGGGCTGGTGTCGGAGGCGTCTGCTGGAATGCGGACATGAGCGTGCACGACGTCGCCCGGCGCCTCCCGGCCGTCCCCGCCCTGCGAGACCTCTGCCGTGCGATGGCGGCGGTGGAGGCCGTCCTCGCGCCCGGCGACCCGTACCGCCGACACGGCTTCGGCGCCCTGGGGACGCCGGGCCGCGAGGTGGCCGGGATGGACAACGGTGCCGGGGACTCCTACACGATCGTCTTCTCGGCGGCCGGCGCGATCGCGCTGGGCTTCGACCACGAGTCACCGCTGAGCCCGTACGCCGGCGACGGTACGGTGTGGCCGGGCGTCCTCGACACGGTGCCGGAGGCGTTCCGGCCCTTCGTCGACGACGACGGGCCGGACGCACCCGAGGTGACGGTGTGCCTGTGGCGGCAGGCGGGCGACGACCGGTGGCACCGCGGGGACGTCCGCTTCGGCCCGACGGACGGGGCCGACCCGGACGGCGCGAACCACCTGTTCTCGCTGCTGGTCGACGGTAGACCGGAGGGGTTCCGTGACTGGGCCGAGGAGTACTACGAACAGCCGGTGCCCGGCGGGGGACCTCACCGGCGGCGGGTGGCTCCGGTGAGGGTGCCGGCGGCGATGTGGGAGAGCTTGGCGACCTCGAAGGCCGGGTAGGCGCCGCCGGCCAGGAGGGAGAACTTGACGCCCTCGCGGCCGGTGGGGCGGCGGTGGCCGGGGGGCTGGAAGCGGCGGTGGTGGTCGGCGGCCCGGTGGAAGAACCGGGGGCGTTCGGCGCGGGTCACGCAGCCCGCGAGGTCGAAGACGAACAGGTAGTGCCGGATCATCCGGGTGAACAGCGCCTCCCGGACGGCGGTCGGGGCGTCCAGGACGTCCAGCAGCGCGAAGGTCCGTTCGTACTGCTCGAAGATGTCGAAGCTGCTGCTGCCCGGCGAGCCGGTCGGGTGGACGGTCTCCCGGCGGCGCAGTTGCACGCAGGCGCGCGGCAGGACGGCGATCCGGCGGGCCGTCAGCATCGCCCGGTGCACGGGCGGGATCTCCTCGTAGCGGCCGTCGGGGAAGGTCAGGCCCTGCTGCAGCCAGTGCGCCCGGGCGATCAGGCGGTCCCAGATCAGCGCGGGCGCGCCCAGCAGCTCCGGGCGGTCCAGCGGGGCGAACACCTCGGAGCCGGCCCCGGCGAGCAGGGCCTCGGCGCCGCCGGGCCAGTCCCGCCCGCCGTGCCGGCGGGTGTGGCCGAAGAGCAGCAGGTCGACGGGCCCGGTGCGGCCCAGCCGGTCGGCGAAGGAGCGCAGGGCGTCGCGCGCGAGCAGGTGGTCGGCGTCCAGGAAGAGCAGGTACTCGCCCCGGGCGTGGGCGGCGCCCGCGTTGCGGCTGACCCCGACGCCGACCGCCGCGTCGAGGCGCAGCACGGACACCCGGGGGTGGCGGGCGGCGTAGCGCTCGACGAGCTGCGCCGGGCACTCGGGGGAGCGGTCGGCGACCACCAGCACCTCGACGTCGTCGAAGGACTGGGCGAGCAGCGAGTCGAGGCAGTCCGCCAGCTGTTTCCGCTGGTCGTAGGCGGGGATCACGACGCTGATCAGGGGTGAGGGCATGACGCGGGAGCGTAGGAGCGGCCGCGAACGGTGGCAAAGCCCTGACGGCCCGTAGGCCGGGCAATCCAGGTCAAATCGTACGGACGTGCGCCATATCTTCACCGACTGCTCCGGGCGCGTCCACGTCAGGGCCCCGACGCGCGCCGTCCCCGGTCGGCGGGCAGGCTGGAGGCGTCACCGCGGCGGAACGCGGACGGGCACGGACGGGGCATGGACGGGGCACGGACTCGCGCGGACGGAGGCGGGCATTGGAACAGCTGACGCGGCCGCCCCGGGTCGGTGAACTCACGGCCTTCCTGGCCCGGCTGACCGTCGTGCTGCTGCGCAACAGCGGCGAGGGCGTCGAGCAGCTGGAGCCCGCCGTGGCGGGCGCCGCCCGGGCGCTCGGCGGCTCGGCGCGGCTGCTGGTCGTACCGGAGGGCGCCGTGCTCACCGTCACCTCCGGCGGCGGGACCAGCACGGTGACCGTCCGGGCGTTCCCCGAGGTGTTCCGCCTCGACCAGCTGGCCGCCCTCCAGCCGCTGCTCGCCGATCTGGAGGCCGGCCGGCTGACCCTGCCCGCCGCGGCCGGGCGGCTCGCCGCCCTCGACACCTCCCCGCCGCCGTACCCCTGGTGGGCGAAGGCGCTCGGGATCGTGCTGTTCTCGCTCGGCTTCGCCCCGCTGATGCAGCCCACCTGGTGGGAGGTCGGCTCCACCGCGGTGCTCGCCTCGGCCGGCGCGGCCCTCGCGCTGGCGGCGGGCCGATGGCCCCGGCTGAGTCCGGTGCTGCCGCTGGCGGCGGCCGTCGTGGTGTCGGTGATCGCGCTGCTGGTGTTCGCCCGCACCCCGGCGCACGGCGGACCGGTGCTGATCATGCTGCCGGCGCTGTTCTTCTTCGTCCCCGGCGACTACCTGAGCGCCGCCACCGCCGAACTCGCCGCCGGGCACCTCACACCGGGCGCGGTGCGGCTGGTCTACGCGGTGTTCCTGCTGCTCCAGCTGTACGTCGGGGTGCTGATCGGACTGGCCGTCACCGGCCGCGACCGGCACGCGCTGTTCGACGTGACGGCCGCCCAGGACCTGCCGCGCTGGGCGCTGTTCACCGCCTGGATCGTCTTCACCACGGGCACCGTGCTGGCCTTCGCGATCCCCGCCCGGTTCGGGCCGGTGCTGCTGCTCCTGGTCTATCTGACGGTGGCGGCGCAGACGCTGGCCACCTGGCTGGCCGGCGAGGTGGCGGGCACCTACGCCGCCGCCGTCGTCCTCAGCGCCGCCTCGACCCGGCTCGCCGCCCGTCCGGGCGCGCCGCCGCGGCTGATCCTGCTGCTGCCCGGCTTCTTCACCCTGACGGTCGGTTCGCTCGGCCTGCGCGGTCTCACCGACCTGGCCGGCGGTCATCCGATCGGGGGGTTTCGCGACCTGGTGGAGCTGGTCACGCTGGTGACGGCGATCGCGGTCGGGCTGGTGACGGGCGAGGTGGTGGCGGCCGCGCGGCGCGGTCGCTGACGGCCGGCGGCTCAGCGCGCGTGGGCGACCGCCGTCCGGGCCCGGACGGGCGCGTCGACGGCCAGCTCGCGGACGTACCAGTCGAGCGGGTTCCCGGTCGGCTCCGTCACCCGTCCGGAGTGCCGGAAGCCGGCCCGCCGGGCCACGGCCGCCGAGGCGGGGTTCTCCGGGTCGACCCGGATCACGCCCTCGTCCGCGCCCTCCTGGGCCGCGTACCGGCACACCAGGTGCACCGCCCGGGTCACCAGGCCCCGTCCGCGCCAGGCCGGGTAGAGGCCGTAGGCGATGTTGACCTGCCCGGGGGCGAGGCACGGCATCGCGAACCGCAGGTCTATGGTGCCGGCCAGCACCGGCTCCGGCCCGGTCCGGATCCCGAACACCCGGGCCGGCCCCCGGTGCGTCCACTGCGCGGTGCACCGCCGCACGTACTCCTCGACGCCGGCCCGGCTGCTCGGCCCGCCGTTCAGCCACCGCACCAGCTGCTCGTCCTCGCCGGCCAGGTGCGCGTCGATGTCCGCAGCCTGGAACGGTGTGAGCGTGACGACCCCGTCGGAGAGCCTCACTTGATCCATGGGTCCCACTCTGGTGCCCGGACCGGCGCGGGACCACCGGGATTTCGGCCAGCTCGCACGCGTACCGGGGAACGGCGGCCAGGAACCGTCCGGGACGACGGCCGCCCTACTCGCACGACGACGACCTTCCGTGGCCTGGCCACCATCCGCTACCACGCCGAGGACCTTGCGGCCGCCCGTGCCCGGTACACCGAGGTGCTGGGCGTCGAGCCCTCCTTCGAGCGGCCCGACCACGTGGAGTTTCCGGCTCGGCGACCACGGCCAGGAGCTGGGCGTCTCCCGCACCCCGTCCGCCCCGGCCGGCGTCGTGGCGTACTGGCGCGTGGACGACGTGGACGTGGTCATGGCCCGGCCGCTGGACCTGGGCGCCGCGCCGCACGAGCCGCCGCGCGACCACGGGCCGTTCCGGGCGGGCGCGGTGCGCGACCCGTGCGGCGACGTCCTCGGCGTGCTCGCCGGGCGGGGCTGAGGGCCGACCGGGAACGCCGCGAGCCCGCGGGCGGGGGGCCTGCGGGCTCGGGAGGCGGTGGGTGGTCCGGCTCAGTACCAGTGGTGGGACTGCCAGAACGCCCAGGCGCCGCACGGGCTGCCGTAGCGGGAGTTCATGTACTTCAGGCCCCACGTGATCTGGGTGGCCGGGTTGGTGCGCCAGTCGGCGCCGGCCGAGGCCATCTTGGAGCCGGGCAGCGCCTGGACCAGGCCGTAGGCGCCGGAGGAGGGGTTGGTGGCGGTGACGTTCCAGCTGCTCTCGCGGGCCACGATGTTGTTGAAGCACTGGAGCTGGCCGGCCGGGACGATCTGGGCGGCGATCTCGCGCGGGCTGCCCGAGTAGGACGGCTTGCTGTTCAGCGCCGAGCGCTCCTGCGAGCGGGAGGCGGCGGCAGCCGCGTCGGCCTTGGCCTTCGCCTCCGCCTGCGCCTGCGCCTTCGCCTCTGCCTCGGCCTGCGCCTGGGCGGCGGCCTGGGCCTGGGCGGCGGCGTCCGCCTCGGCCTGGGCCTGCGCGGCCGCGGCGGCG
>NZ_BAAAKJ010000207.1:5243-11035 GCF_039527695.1 Kitasatospora putterlickiae | reverse complement strand
GGGGCGTGCTCGCCGCGGCGGCCGTGCTGCAGGTGCGCAGCGTGCGAGCGGGCGGCGCGCGGTGCGGAACCAACCGGGGGGAGTGGAAGGCGGACGTTCGCGCCTGGTGGAGCGGCGCGCGCAGCGCGGTGCCCCGGCGCGCGGTGGCGGCCGTGCTGCTGTTCCTCGCCCTCGGCATCACGCTCTGGTCGGGGACGGTCTGGCGGTTCGCCGTCGACTTCGGGACCGGCGCGCAGGTGCTGCCCGACGGCCCGTTCGGCGGCCCGCTGCGCACGGTCGGCGAGGCGGCGGCGCGGGCGACGGCCGGACAGCTCGGCGCGGCCCTGGTCGCGGCGGTGCTGGTGGCGGCGTTCCCGGCCCGGATCGGGGCGCGGATGCTGTTCCTGGCCGTCCCCGCCTCCTTCACCATCGGCTACCTGCACCTCGGACCGCCGATGACGGTGCTGAAGCCGCCGCAGGCGGTGATCGACCGGGTGGTCATGTTCGGCGGCGGCCTCGGGAGCGGGGCGGGCCTCGGCGCGGTGGCGGCGGTCGTGCTCGCCCTGGTGCTCAACGGGTGCTCGGTGCGGTGGCTGCTCACGCCCGCCCACGCGGCCTCGCAACGGGCGGCGGGCGACCGCCGCCCCCTCGCCGCCCGCCGCCGCCCGGCGGCAGGGGCCACGGGGTTCCGCGACCGGCTGTGGTTCGGCCTCGGCGGGACACTCGTGCTGACCCTGCTGCTGTGGACGGCGGTGGAGGTCCGGCTCGCCGTCGTCGACCGGGACCGCCACCCCACCCCCGAGTCCTGGGGCACCGGCCAGGTCGGCGCCGCCTACCAGGCCGACTACCTGCCGCTCCTGGCCTTCCTCGCCCTCCTCGCGGCCTGCGCCACCCCCCGGGCGGCCCGCCGCCTGCTGACGGCCGCCGCCGTGGGCACGGTCGTGCTCGGCGCCTGGCCCCCGCCCCTCGGTCCCCTGGAAGCCCTCCGTGTTCCCGTCCTGGCCCCCCTCTTCCGTGACGTCGCCGCCCTCTGGGGCCACGCCGCCTTCTGGGCCGCCCTGCTGATCACGCTCCCCCTGGCCGCCCACCTGGCCCGCTGGACCACCCGCCGCTTCACCGCCCCCACGGAGTAGGAAGTCGGCCCCGCCGACTTCCTGTTCCGGCGCGCGGATGCGGGCGGACGGCGCGGGGCCGCCGGAGGTGGTCGTCGGCGCGTGCCGACCACCGCGCCCGCATCCGCACCAGCGGGGTGGGAGCGGGACGCCGGACGGGCCGACCTCCCACTCCGGTGCCCGCCCCGGGGCTACGGGGCCAGCGGAATGAAGTAGACGTGCTTGGGCGTGATGATGCTGGTGATGGCCTGGCCGAGCAGGGTGCTGGGTTCGGCGTTCCCGGTGACGACATCGGTGTTGAGCAGCACGGCCAGGGTCGCGCGCTCCTGCGGCAGGTGGATGGCGAGGCTCTCGTAGCCGAACAGCGAGCCGGTGTGGCCGACCCAGCCGTTGATGTCGAAGAGCCCGAGCCCGTATCCCGCGCCCTGGATGCCGGTGGGCAGGAAGTCCAGGCGCTGCGCCTGGGTCCCGGGCGAGAGCAGGGTGCCGGTGGCGACGTCCCCCGCCCACCGGCCCAGGTCGTGCAGGTCGGTGATCAGCTCGCCGCCCGCCCAGGCCGATGAGGGGCTCCAGTGGGTGGAGTCGACGACCTGGCCGTTGGACGTCTTGCCGCTGTAGCCGTGGGCGTACGGCGCGGGGAGCCCGGTACCGTTCGGGAAGAGGGTGTTCCGCAGCCCGCTGGGCCCGGTGACCCGGTCGCGGACGACGTCCTCCAGGCTCCGGCCGCTCACCCGCTCGATCAGCTGGCCGAGCAGGGTGTAGTTGGTGTTCGAGTACTGGAAGCGCTCTCCCGGCGCGAACGCGTTCTCGTGCCGGTAGCCGTACGCGAGCAGTTCCGCGGGCTTGAAGACCCGCTGGGGGTCGTCGAGGAACGCGTCGACGAAGTCCTGGTCGCTGGTGTAGTCGTACAGGCCGCTGCGCATGTCGAGCAGGTCGCGCACCCGGATCTTCTCGCCGCCCGGGACGCCGTCCAGGTACCGCGCGATCGGGTCGTCGAGACCGACCAGGCCCTCGTCCACCAACTGCAGCACGGCGGTGGCGGTGAAGGTCTTGGTCTCGCTGCCCATCCGCACGTGGTGCCGGCTCGTCATGGGCTCGCCGGTCTCCGTGTCGGCGACACCGAAGGCGCGCAGGTAACGGCCCTGGCCGGGGAGCCAGAGGCCGACCTGCACGCCGGGGATGCCCGCCTCCCGCATCACCCGTTGGACCGCCTCGTCGAGCCTCGCCTGGAGCTCCGGGCTCAGTTCGCGGGTGTCGTCGGCGGAGTCGTCGTCGGCGGTGGCGGCGGTGGCGGCCGTCGTGATCGCGGGCGTGGCGGCCGGTGCGGCGCCGAGCGTCAGCGGCAGGAGCACGGCCACGGCGAGCGCGGTCGCGGCGAGCGTGCGGGCGGGTCTGCGTCTTCTCATGGTGCGGGGCCTCTCTGGGGATCGGGGACTACTGAGCCGATCGTCGGTGACGGGGAGCCGGTCCGGCCGCCCCTCCGATGCCCGGTCCGGGTGAAAAGGCCGACGATCCATCCCATCGGCCCTGACGCCGTTCCCGCCGCCGGGTCAGCCGCCCGCCGGGTGGCCGCCGCCACCGCCCCGACCGCGGCCCTCACCGCCCGGGAGCGCCCGCCGGTCCCGCCCAGGCCGCGAGCGCGGTGAAGTCGGCGGCGGTCAGACCGCTCCGGGCGTCCACCCGGTGCAGCAGCGCCGGCCCTTCGTGGTGCGCGCCGACCCAGGCGCGGTCCGCCTCGGTGATCTGGTCGTCCACCCAGGCGAACGGCCGCCCGGCCGCCCACGCGACGATGTCGGGCGTCTTCCAGAACACCCCGCCCTCCGGCCTCGGCCGCGGCCGGGACCAGACGATGACGGGGAGCGCGGGCAGCCCCAGCAGGGGCGCGAGGACGTCATTGGCTTCGTGTTCCCACGTGGTCGCCCACGCGAGGGTGAACGGCAGCGCGGTGAGGGCCGGGCCGTGGTCGGGGTTGAGCCAGACGCGCAGCGGCTTGGGCCGTTTGTGCGGCAGGCCGTACTCGCTCAGCCGCCGACGCTCGGCCGCCTCCCAACGGGGGGTCAGCAGCCGGTGCGTTTCGTATCCCTCGGGGCGCCGGTGGGGCTTCGCGGCGTACGGGTTCAGCGGGCCGTCGACGTCCAGGAGCAACAGTGGCCGCATCCGTGCACCCCGTCCCTCCTTGGTCGTTCCCGCACCGTAGCGGCCGACCGGGCGTCGGTTCAACGGGTTTGACGGGGAGCCGGGTGTGCGGTTGTCTGCCGGACGGGACCGTGGGGGCCCCGGGGAGGGGAGGACCGGTGGCGGTGGGGGACGAGGCGCGGCTGCTCGCCGAGCGGGGGCGGCGGCTGCTGGAGGAGCACGCCGCGGCGGCCGATCCACGGCAGGCCGCGCTGGCGCTGTCCGGGGCGCTCACCGCGTTCTCGACGGTGCGCGCGCTGCTGGAACAGGCGGGCCCGGACGGTCCGGCGGGAGCGCTCGCGGAGGCGCGGTTCCTGGTCGGAGTGACGCTCTGCGAGCGCTACTGGCAGGCCGTCGGGCAGCCCGGGTTCGCCGAGGACGACGGGATCCGCGCCGCCGTGCTCGCCGAACGCGCCGAAGCCGTCGAGCTGTTGACGCTGACGATGGCCGTCATCGACCAGGAGGCACCGGAGCGGGAGGAGGCGGCATTGCGGCTCGGGCTGCTGCTGCACGCGCGCCACGAGCACGTGGCGACCCTCGGCGTCGCCGACCCGGCGGCCCGCCCCGACGACCTGGACCGGGCGATCGACGCCCTGCGGATCGCCTGCCCCGTGCCGCTGCCGCCCGGTCCCTGGCGGGCGGTGGCCGGGGAGGACGCGGACGAGGACGCACCGGCCGGGTACGACGCGCAGCACCCCGGGGCGCTCGCCCACCTCGGCTGCGCCCTCGCCGACCGCGCCGAGCGCGACGCCGCCGAGCGCGACCGGGCGGCCGCCGAAGCCGTGCTGCAGGGCCTCCTCGACCGGCTGTACCCGGCGGCGTGGAACCGGCCCGCCCCCGACGCCGAGCCGGGACCGGCCGACCTCGCCGACACGGCCGAGCTGATGGCCCGTGAACGCCTCGCCCGACTGCTGCTGGAGGAGCACACCGAGCGGGCCGTCGACCACCTGGAGCTGGTCGCGGCCACCTCCGCCGCCGACTCACCCTTTCGGCTGAGCGCCTCCTTGCACCTGGTCGAGCTGTACTGGACGAGGGGGGACGGCGACGCGGCCCGCCCCGAGGACGCCGCCCACCGGCTCGCCCGCCTGCGCGACCTCCGCCGTCTGCTCCCGCCCGACCATCCGTACGGCGGCACCGCGCGCTGGTGGCTCGGCAACGTCCTCGTCCGCCTCGCCGACCGCGACCGGTACGCGGCCACCGATGAGGGCCGCGAGGCGGCGGACGTCCTGCGGGAGAGCCTGGGCGGCATGGCCGAAGACCATCCGGTGCGGCCCGCGTCACACGCCGTGCTCGGCTCGCTGATCAACGCGCTGCACCAGCATGAACCGGGGCGCTACCGGACCGAGGAGGCCGTTCACCACCTCACCCGGGCCGTCGAGACCATGGAGGAGGAGGACCACGGCGTCCTGCGCCGTGAGGTCCTCAACCAGCTCGCCGACGTCTCCATCGCGAGAGACGTGTTCTCCACTGACCGGGACGGGCTGGAGCGGGTGATCGGCCTGCTCGACGCGGCCCGTGCCCGGCCCTCGGGCGGCCCGCGGTTGGAAGGGGACCTGCACGGTTCGATGGCCGCCGTGATGAGCAAGCGGTTCGCGCTCACCAACGCCGTCGGCGACCTGGACGAGGCGATCCACCACCAGCGCGCCGCGTTCCGCCGGGCGGCGCCCGACGACCTCAACCGGATGGTCTACCTGGCCAACCTCTCCGTCAGTCTCTACCAGCGCTACCTCTTCGGCGGGGACCACCAGGACCTGGAGGCGTCCCGCCGGTACACCGAGGAGGTGCTGGCCTTCCTGCCGGACTCCGCGCACGCCGGGATGGAAGGACTCCTCAAGTCCCACCGGCAGATGTACGAACGGAACCGGCTGATGCTGGAGTTCCAGGAGGCCCTGGCGACCCACCACCACGAACGGATCGGCGGGCTGCTGGCCGAGTTCCAGGTACTGGTCGCGGCGATGGCGCAGGACGACCCGCTGCGGTTGATGGCCATCGGCGACCTGGGAGCGGTCATGTTCATCCACGCGGCCCAGGCCGACGGAGAGGTGGAGCGGTTGATGGAGGCCGTCCACCTGATGACGGACGCGGCGGAGCGGACACCGGCCGGGCACCTGCACAAGGCCATGCTGACCCTGCGCGCCGCGAGCGCGCTCACGCTGATCGCCGCGGGCCCGCCGTTCTCCGAGCACCGGGCCGCCGCCGCGCTGGCCCGCCTCGACGAGTTCCTCGCGGACGCCGACCCCGCGAGCCTGGAAGGCACCCGCGCGCGGCTGCTGCGCGCCGGGCTGCTGTCGGCGCGCTACCAGCACGCAGGCCGGCCGGACGACGTCGCCGAGGCACTGGCCGCCGCCGAGGCCGTCCGGGAACAGCTGCGGCACGGCCCGCCGACCCAGCTGCTGGCGACGGTGAACTGGCTCATCGCCTCCGCGCACCGCGCCCGGCTCGGCCCGGGCGACCGGCGGGCCGCACGCGAGTCCGGCCTGGCCACGCTGCGTCAGACGGCCGCCGCCGCACTGCTCCAGGCGGGGG
>NZ_BAAAKJ010000207.1:2365-5220 GCF_039527695.1 Kitasatospora putterlickiae | reverse complement strand
CCGGCCCTCGCGTTGGCGCGCGAGGCCGCGGCCTGCGCGCTGACCATCGCGCGGTGGTGCCTCGTCGACGGGACCGAGGCGGGGGAGGACGGCGAGCCGTACCTGCGGACCGCCGTCGAGGCGCTGGAGCTGGGCCGGGGCCTGGTGCTGCACGCCTCCACCGCCACCACCGACGTCCCGGACCTGCTGCGCACCGCCGGGCACCCGGACCTCGCCGACGCCTGGCTCTCCGGCGGCGGCTCCCACGACGGCCCGTCCGCCGACCCGTTCGACTTCGGCGCGCTGACCGGCGCGCCCGGCACCCTGCTCTCCTCGCTGCCCGGCGGCGCCGGCATCCCCATGCCGGACGACCTGCGCCGCCGCGCGCTCACCGCCCTCGCCGCCGCCCCGGCCGGACAGGCGCTGATGGCCCCGCCGACACCCGACGAGATCGCCCGCGGCCTGCGCGCGGCCGGCGCCGACGCCCTGGTCTACCTGCTGCCGCCCGGCGCGGGCCGCAGCGTCGAGGCGATGCTCGTCACGCCGGACGCGGACGGCGCCGGCGCCGTCCACCCGCTGCCGCTCACCCTGGCCCACTCCAACGCGCTCGAACCGCTCACCGCCTACCGGCGGGCGCACCTGGACCGGCAGGCCACCCTGGCGGGCCTGCCGCCCCGGCACCCGGAACGGGAGGCGGCCCGGCGCCGCTGGCGCTCCACCCTCGCCGAACTCTGCGACTGGGCCGGCACCACCGTGCTGCGCCCGCTGCTGCGCCACCCCGCCCTGCGGGCGGCCGTCCGGCGCGGGCCGCAGGCCCCGCCCCGGCTGGTCCTGGTGCCGTTCGGCGAACTCGGCGGCATCCCCTGGCACGCGGCGCTGCTCAGCAGCGGGCTGCGGGACGGCGGCCGGCCGGTACGGGCCGTGGAACGGGCGGTGATCTCGTACGCGGCCTCCGCGCGGCAGTTCTGCGAAGTGGTCCGGCGCCCCCGGCTGCCGCTCGGCGAACGGCCGGTGATCGTCGGCGACCCGACCCGGGAGCTGATGTACGCCGAGGTCGAGGCCGAGTACCTGCACGCCGACTACTACCCGCACGGCCGGCTGCTCGGCTACGTCGAGGACGCCGAGGGGGAGGGCACCCCCGCCGAGGTGCTGGCCGCGCTGCCCGCGCCCGGACGGGCCGGCGCGTCCGTCCTGCACCTGGCCTGCCACGCGCTGCCGTCGGAGGCCTCGCCACTGCACGCCTACCTCGGCCTCGCGCCCGACCCGCACGCCGGGGACCGGCTGGGCCGGCAGGGCAGACTTCCGGTCGGCGACGTCCTGCGCCAGGCCCAGGGCCGGCCGCCGGGCTCCCCGGGCGGCCTGGTGGTGCTCGACGCCTGCGTCAGCGACCACACCGGCGGCGACGTCGACGAGGCGCTCACCCTCTCCACCGCCTTCCTCGCCGCCGGGGCGACGGGGGTGGTCGGCTCGCGGTGGGAGGTGGTGGACGAGATGGTGTGCGTGCTGATGTACGTCTTCCACGGCCGCCTCGCCGCCGGTGACCCGCCCGCCGAGGCGCTGCGCCGTACCCAGCTGTGGGCCCTCGACCCGGACCGTCGGCTGCGGGCGGGGGCGCCGGTGGAGCTGGTTTCCATCGCGCGGCGGGATGCGGCGGCCTTGGATGTCTGGGCGGCGTTCGTCTACCAGGGGGGTTGACGGGCGGGTGGTTCGTCAGGGGAGGTCGAGGTCCTCGGGGGTGTCGGCGGCCTGGCGCAGGACGTCGTACGTCTTCCAGCCCTTGACCCGGACCGTCGGCTGCGGGCGGGGGCGCCGGTGGAGATGTTTGGGCGGCGTTCGTCTACCCGGGGGGTTGACGGGTGGGTGGTTCGTCAGGGGAGGTCGAGGTCCTTGCGGGCGTCGGCGACCTGGCGCAGCACACCGTGGGCCTCGGCGGTTCCGGCGAGGTCGGCGGCCTGGGCGAGCAGGCCGGCGGCGTCTTCGCGCCGGCCCTGCTGGGCGGCGAGGTAGCCGAGACCGACCAGATTGGCCGCCACGCCGGGCAGGAAGCCCAGCTCCCAGCGCAGGCGGGTCGACTCCTCCAGCCGGTCGCGCGCCTCCTCCAGCCGCCCGGCGGCGTGCGCGGCGATGCCGAGGTGGCGCAGCGCGTAGGACATGGTCAGCAGGTCGCCGGTGCGGGTGGCGAGGGCGAGCGCGCGGTCCAGGGCGGGGAGCGCGGCGGCGGGGTCGTCCCGGACGACCTGGTGGAACGTTCCGGCCCAGAACAGCGCCTCGCCCTCGCCGCGTGTGTCGCCGAGCGCCCGGTACAGCGCCGCGGCGCGCTCGAACAGCTCCAACTCGCGCGGGTCCTCGATCCGGTCGGCCAGGAACCGCGCGTGCAGCAGCCGCCCACGGGCCATCGCGAGGTCCGCCTCGACACCGTCCAGCCCCCGCTCCGCCGCCGCCAGCCCACCGCCGTCCCCGCCGAACACGGCGTCCTCGTAGCGGATTTCGGCCTGCTCGATGCGTATGTCCCTGGTCATACGCCGATCCTAGGGCCCGCCTCCGCCGCCCGACGAGCCCGGCCCGGTGCTGGGGGGCCGTGCTGTGAGGGGCTGCGCGCCGTCGGCGCGCCGGAATGTGTGCGCCGTCGGGTGTTGGCCGGAGGTGGCGTCAGGAAACGCATCCGCTAACCCCGGCGGTGGGGGGGCGTGCTGTGAGGGGTTGTGCGTCGTCGGGGTTGGGGTGGGAGGACGGGTCCTGGCCTGGAAGCCGGGGGCCGCCGGAGTGTGCGCGTTGTCGGCCGGTCAGGGCACGTACGTGCTTCCTGACGCCCCGGGGGCCAGGGGCCAGGGGCTTTGCGCCGGGGTGCCCGGGTCGGCGGGTGTTGGCCGGAGGTG
>NZ_BAAAKJ010000207.1:0-2356 GCF_039527695.1 Kitasatospora putterlickiae | reverse complement strand
TCAGGGCGCCGCCGCCTCCCCGCCCGATGGCCGGGAGGCGGCCGTCGGGCCGGGGGCGCGCGAGGTTGGCGCTCCGGGGGCGTGGGTCGCGGGGATGGTTGCCGGGGGTCGGGTGGGGGCCGTGTGCTCCAGGCCGAGGGCGCCCGCCCCGGCCGGTGCTGTGGTGGCTACGTGGTGCTCATGGCGGTGATGGCGGTCATGCGGGCGACGCGGCGGGCGGGGAGGACGGCGGCGGCGAGGCCGGTGAGGACGGTGAGGGTGAGGGCGGCGAGGACGGGGAGGACGGGCGGGCCGCCGAGGGTGCCGAGGGTGGCGGTGACGGAGCGGGCGGCGGCCCAGCCGTAGCCGATGCCGAGGGCGGTGCCGAGCAGGGCGGTGGCGAGGGAGAGCAGCAGGGCTTCCAGGGTGAGCATGCGGCGCAGCTGGGTGCGGGACATGCCGATGGCACGCAGCATGCCGATCTCGCGGGAGCGTTCGCTGATGCTGAGGACGAGCGCGGCGGCGACGCCGAGACCGGCGATGACGACGGAGAAGCCGAGCAGGGCCATCGAGATCAGCATCATCCGGTCGAGCAGCGAGCGCAGCGTTTCGGCCTGGCCGGCGGTGTCGGTGATGGTCAGTCGCGGGTGGGCGGCGAGGGCGCGGTCCATGGCGCGGCGGGCGGTGGGGCGGTCGGTGCCGGGGGCGGGGGTGATCCAGAGGGTGGTGGTGGGGGCGCCGGGGGCGAGCCGGTCGAGGGTGGCGGGGGTGACCAGCAGGGTGGCGCCGCTCTGGAGGGTGAACGGGAGGGCGCTGCGGCCGGGTTCGACGCGCAGGGTGGTGTCGGGGTGGCCGGTGGGGCCGGTCGCGGTGAGGGTGCGGCCGTCGTCGAGGCCGCCGAGGGCGGTGCCGTCGGTCAGGGCGCGGGCGCGGTGGAGGTCGTCGGTGCCGGGGCTGAGCCGGGCGAGGTCGGCGGTGGCGATGACGGTGTCGTGGCCGTCGACGCGGACGGTGGCCGAGCGAACCGGAGTGACGGCCAGTTCGCGCTCCCCGGTGAGCGCCGTGAGCGCCCCGGTGGGCACGGCGCCGCCGGTGGCGCTCGTCGCCGAGAACACGCCGGGCTGGCGGGCGGAGACCAGGGGCACCAGCGAGGTGGAGGTGATGTCCAGGGCGGTGACGGCGCCGACCATCACGGTCACTCCGAGCAGCAGCGCGGATCCGGTGGCGCCGGTGCGCAGCGGGTTGCGGCGCAGCTGTTGGGTGGCGAGCCGGCCGGCGGTGCCGCCGAGGCGGCGGGCCGGGGCGCCGAGCAGGGCGACGGTGGCGGGCAGCAGCCGGTGGGCGAGCCGCAGGACGCCGAAGAAGCTCGCGATGGCGCCGACGGTGACGGCGAGCAGGGAGAGCGGCGGTGCGGTGAGCGCGCCGAGCCCGGTCAGGGCGCCGCCGCCCACCAGCAGGAACACCGCCCACAGGGTGGCCCGCAGCCGTGCCCCCGGGCCGGTCGCCGGGCCGTGCGGGCCGGGCCCGCCGCCGTCGAGCGCGGCGATCGGCGGAACGGCGGAGGCGGCCTTGGCGGGCCTGCGGACCGCGAGCAGGGTGAGCAGGACGCCGAACAGCGCGGCGAGCGCGCAGACCAGCGGTGAGGGGGCGAGCGAGAGGTGGACCGGCCCGAGGTCGGCCGTGGCGGCGACGGCCTGGCCGGCGGCACAGACGCCGAGGCCGAGCAGCACCCCGGCGGTGGAGGCGCCCGCGCCGAGCAGCAGGCCCTGGCGGCGGATCATCCGGCGGACCTGGGCGCGGTCGGCGCCGACGCAGCGCAGCAGCGCCAGTTGGCGGGTGCGCTGGGCGAGCACGACGGTGAAGGTGTTGCCGACGACCATCCGGGCGACCGCGAGCGCGATCAGCACGAAGGAGAGCGCGGCGACCAGCACCACGCCGTACAGGGTGCCGCTCTGCCGGGTGGCCTCGCGCACGGAGGCCTCCCGGGTGTGCACCTCGGGGGTGGGGCCGGTGGCGCCGAGCGTCTCGCGCAGCGCGTCGACGGCGCGGGTGGCGGAGGTGCCGGGGGAGAGCCGGACGTCGAACCGCTCCGTGACGGTGGCGGCGGCGGTGGCGTCGGCGCCGACGGCGTACTGGGCGACGGCGCTCTCGGGCACGCCGATGACGGGGTGTCCGGCCAGGCTGGGCGCGCCGCGACCGTCGAGGGTGCCGGTGAGCCGGGCGGTGGCGGGGGTGCCGTCGGCCCTGGTGAGCCGGACGTCCGCGCCGGGGCGCACGCCGAGGCGCCCCGCGGTGTCGGCGTCGAGCAGCGGCTCGCGCGGTCCGGCGGGCCACCGCCCGGACTTGAGCAGTTGCCAGCGCAGGGCGGGGTCGGCGG
>NZ_BAAAKJ010000206.1:30257-56524 GCF_039527695.1 Kitasatospora putterlickiae | reverse complement strand
CTCACAACCGACCCTTGACGCAGCCCAGACCGCCCTAACTGAACGGCGTTGGATCTAGCCCCGGCGCCGCCGTCGCGGGCCCCGTTCCCGGCCGCCGGCCGGGAGCGGGGCCCGTTCGCCGTGCGGGGCGGGGGATGCGGCGGTAGGGAGCCGGTTGTCGGTGGGGCTGTGTAGCGTTCGGGGTGAAAGAGGGCGTACGGCGCGAGGGGCGCGATACGCCCGCGGGTCGGGGCGGTGCCGCGGAGAGCGGCCGCCCGGTGGGAGGTAGAGGTCGTCGTGACGGACACGGTCGAGGCGGGGACGGTCGAGGCGAACGTGGGCGAGGAGCCGGCGGGTGCGGGCCTGGAACTGCCGGAGTCCTGGCGGGCGGTGCTGGGCGCCGAGACGGAGAAGCCGTACTTCGCCGAGCTGGCGGCCTTCGTGGCGGCCCAGCGCGCGGAGCACCAGGTCTTCCCGCCGAGCGGGCAGGAGTTCTCCGCGCTGGAGGCCACGCCGTACGAGAAGGTCCGGGTGCTCGTCCTCGGCCAGGACCCGTACCACGACGACGGCCAGGCGCACGGCATGAGCTTCTCGGTGCTGCCGGGGACCAAGACGCCGCCGTCGCTGCGCAACATCTTCAAGGAGCTGGACGCCGACCTCGGCATCCCGGCGCCGGACAACGGCTACCTGATGCACTGGGCCGAGCAGGGCGTGCTGCTGCTCAACGCGGTGCTCACGGTGCGCGCGCACGAGGCCAACTCGCACAAGGCCAAGGGCTGGGAGAAGTTCACCGACGCGGTGATCAAGGCGGTGAGCGAGCGCGAGGAGCCGGTGGTCTTCGTGCTCTGGGGCAACTACGCCAAGAAGAAGCTGCCGCTGATCGACACCGGTCGGCACGTGGTGGTCCAGGGCGCGCACCCGTCGCCGCTGTCCGCCAAGCTGTTCTTCGGCAGCCGGCCGTTCTCCCAGATCAACACCGCGCTGGAAGGCTTCGGCGTCGACCCGATCGACTGGCGGATCCCGGACCTCAAGCAGGCCTGAGCCGCGACGCCCCCCGCCCAGCCTGACGGGGTGTCTGCCGGGTTGTGACCGCCGGCCGTTCACGCGGAGTTGGACGGCGGGCGGTTCTCCGGTGTGCGAAGCTGGGGGCCGGACCGGGTCGGGGGAGGGGCGGTACGTGCGCCGAGTTGGGCGAGGGGCGGGGTTCCGGCTGGTCGTGGGGGCGGCGCTGCTGGGGCTGCTGACGGCTGTCGCGGGATGCTCGGGAGGAAGCGGCGGGGGGAGCCCCGGCGACTCCGGCGACGCCGGATCCCCGTCCGGCGGCGGCAGTCCGGCGACCGCGGCGCCCGCCGGGACCGCGTCGCCCGGTCCGGGGTCCGGCACGCTGCCGCAGATTCCCGGCCAGACCTTCTACGTCTCCGACCAGACCTCCGCCGCCCGCCAGTCGGCCGTCCTGCGCGGCGAGGGCCGGACGGCCGAGGCCGACGCCCTGCTGCGGATCGCCGCCCAGCCGTCCTCGCGGTGGCTCGGCGACCAGGCGGCCCGGGGCATCGCCGACCAGGTCAGCCGTCGCGCCGCCGAGGCCGACCGCACGCCGGTGTTCGTCGTGTACAACATCCCGCACCGGGACTGCGGCCTCTACTCGGCGGGCGGCGCGTCCGACGCCGCCGCGTACCGGGCCTGGATCACCGGCCTGGCGGAGGCGCTCGGCGACCGGCGGGCCTGGGTGGTGCTGGAGCCGGACGCGATCGCGCACACCCTGGACGGCTGCGGGGTCAAGGGCGACGCCGCCGCCGAGCGGTACGGCCTGCTGGCCTTCGCCGTCCAGGAGTTGAAGAAGCGCCCGGGGGTGCGGGTCTATCTGGACGCGGGCAACCCGGGGTGGACGCCGGACCCGTCCGCGGTGGCCGAGGCGCTGCGCAGGTCGGGCATCGCGGCGGCCGACGGCTTCGCGGTGAACGTCTCCAACTTCTTCACCACCGACCGCAACGTGACGTACGGCGCGCAGCTGTCCGCCCTGCTGGACGGCAAGCACTTCGTCGTCGACACCAGCCGCAACGGCAACGGCCCGCTGAACGCCGAGGCGTGGTGCAACCCGCCGGGCCGCGCACTGGGCGCTCCGCCCACGACCGAGACCGGCCGGCCCGGCGTCGACGCCTACCTCTGGATCAAGAACCCGGGCGAGTCGGACGGCGAGTGCGGTCGCGGCGAGCCGCCGGCCGGCGAGTTCTGGCTGCCGTACGCGCTGGGGCTGGCGAAGGCCGGCGCCGGCGGATAGCGGGTCGCGCCCGGAGCGGGCCCGCGGCTGGCGCCCCGGGGCCCGGGCTCAGGGCGTGACCTGGATCCAGCGGGCCTCCGACGGGGTGCCGGCCGCGTCCGTGACGAAGAGCATGTACCAGCCGGGCGGCAGCAGGTTCGGGTTGGCGGGCAGGGCGAGGTCGACGCCGTCCGCCGTGCGCGCGGTGACGTCCAGGGCCACCGAGCGCTGCTCGACGTCGGTGGAGTGGGTGACCGAACTCGGCCGCACGAGCTTGGCGGTGGCGATGCCGCCCGGCGCGGGAGTGCCCACCCGGACGGTGCCGCCGAGCCGCGCGGCGGCCGGGGCGCCGGTCAGCCGCGGCCGCTCGCCGCGGAACAGGTAGGGCGGGCGGTAGATCTCGATGCGCTGCTCGAAGGTGCCCGGCTCGGTGCCCGCCCTGTCGTTGAAGAGCGGGTCGGAGCCGAGCACCGCCACCCGGCCGTCGGGCAGCAGCAGGGCCTCGGAGTGGTAGTTCCGGGCGACGGCGGGCTCGGCCGCGGTGGTGAAGGTGTTGGTGTCCGGGTGGTAGGTCTGCGCCTTGAGCAGGTCGCTGCGGCGCTTGCCCCGGTAGTCGCTGGAGCCGCCGGTGGTGAAGACGGTGTCGTCGGGCAGGATCACGCTGTTCAGGTACCGGGTGCCGCCGGCCGGCAGGTCGGGGCCCGGGGTGAAGGCGGGCCGCGCGGCGCCGAGGTCGGCGATGTCGGTGCGGGCGGTGGAGAGCGGGGACTCGCCGACGCCCCCGCCGCCGAGCACCATCACCTTCTGCGCCTGCGCGGGCGGCAGCAGCACGGAGGAGGAGGTCTCGGTGAGCTGGGGGTCGCGCAGGCCGGGGACGGGGTGGAAGCTGTTGTCGGCGAGGTCCCAGAGCCCGGGTTCGCGGCCCTTGTCGGCGGGCCCGTAACCGGCGTTGGAACCGGAGTAGAAGAGCCTGCCGGACGCGGTGAGGAAGATCGACGGGTAGGTCGGGAAGTACCGGTCGGGCGCCTTGGACCAGGTCTTGCCCGCCGGGTCGTAGACCTCGTTGTCGTTGCCGCTGAGGATCTGGCCGGTGTCGTCCAGCCCGGAGACGGTGACCACCCGGCCGTCGCCCAGCCCGGTCAGCGTCGGGTACCAGCGGGCGTAGGCCATATCGGTGACCTGCTCGTACATCTCGGTGTCCGGGTTGAACTCGAAGGCGGCGCGGATGCCCTGGTAGTCCTGCTTCTCCAGGGTCATCCGCTCCGCCGTGCCGTAGACGTTCCGGGCGTCGGCTCCGGTCAGGCCCTTGACGGTGTACTGGGCGGGGGAGTTCAGCACCGAGTCCGCGCCGGATGCCACCGCCTCCGCGAACACCTCGGCCTCGGAGGCCTTGACGACGGTCGCGGCGCCGGAGCCGGTCTTGGTCGCGGCGGGGACGGTGAGGTCGGCGGTGGAGACGTACTCGCGGCCGTTCGGCGCGCGGAAGACGGTGCCCTTGGGGAGGCTGTGGGCGGCGTCCGGGTCCTCGTTGCGGACCCGCATGGTGCCGGCCGCCTTCTTCACCGCGCCGTCCAGCGCCTCGTAGCGGCCGGTGCCGCCGGCCACCAGCAGCCGGCCGTCGGGCAGCGCGGCGTGGCCGCCGCAGAACATGTCGGCGGGGGTGGGGACCGCCTTGTAGGTGTTGGCGACCGGGTCCCAGAGCAGGCTCCGGAAGGTGCCGGCGTCGAAGCTCTTCCGGTCGTTGCCGGAGCCGGCGATGATCAGGACCTTGCCGGTGCGCAGCAGGGCGGCGTGGATGGCGTTGATCCGGAACCCGGCGGGGAGCACCAGGGTCTGCCAGTGGCCGTACTCGGCCTTGTAGGCGGGGCGGTTGACCACGTACGCGTGGTACCGGTCGTTGGCGAAGCCGAGGACGGCGGGCGCGTTCATCCCGGCCACGGTCAGGGCGACGGTGCTGCCGAGGGCGAAGCGCCGGGTGCGGCCGGTGTGACGGATCTTCACGGTGGTTCGTCATCCCCTCGTGGCGGGCGCGGCTGTCTTCTCGGAGGCCGGGGCGGTGTCGGCCGGGGTGAGCGAGAGGGTGGAGACGGGCCGGGCCCGGCGGCGCCGCACGGCGTCCGCGGCGAGCAGCAGCATCGGCAGCAGGCTGAGCAGGAGGGCCAGGCAGGCCCAGGACCGCATGGCGACGTGGTCGTGGCCGGTCCGGAAGGAGGCCGCGAGGGCGCCGCCGAACACCAGTGCCCAGAACAGGTGGAGCCGGAAGGTGGCCGGCCGGTCGGGGCTGGTCGACGTGCCCTTCGGGGTCACCACGAACCGGCCGCGGATCCGCAGCAGGGCCTGCAGGAACGACGCCGCGTAGACCGGACCGCAGAGCGCTGACATCACCATGCCCGCCACACCCGACGAGCCCGCCGGCTCGTGCGGGCTCACGTTGTGCTTGCGGTTCCAGGTGTAGAGCAGCATCTGCAGCGCGGCCGCGTCGCTGTAGAGCGCCATCCAGACCTCGGAGGACACGTGGACGCCCGACGCGCCGAACCCCAGGTAGAGCACGCTGGAGACCCCGCCGAGCAGCCAGGTCAGCGCCGCCATCGGGTAGAAGGAGACCAGGAGCGTGTAGTTCAGCAGCTGCCCCGGCGACAGTTTCCACGCCACCCGCCAGTACTGGGTCAGCAGGGTGTCGTAGGTGCCCCGGCTCCACCGCAGCTGCTGCGAGAAGAAGTCCGTCCAGGACGACGGCCCCTCACCGACCGCCAGCACGTCCGGCGTGTAGACCGACTTCCAGCGCGCGCCGGTTTCCGGGTTGCGGCGCCGGTGGAACTCCAGGCCGGTGGCCATGTCCTCGGTGACCGAGTCGTACAGCCCGCCGATCGAGCGCAGCGCCTCCAGCCGGACGGCGTTGTTGGTGCCGACGAACATCGGTGCGCCGTAGCGGTTCCCGGCCCGCTGGACCAGGGCGTGGAAGAGGTACTGCTGGCTCTCCGAGAACTTGGTGACCACCGAACCCGAGTCGCGGTAGTTCCCGTACACCTGTGGGCCGACCACGAACGCCACGTCCGGGTCGCGGAAGTAGCCGAGCATCCGCTCGCAGAACTCGGGCAGCGGCACGTGGTCGGTGTCGACCGAGACCCAGAAGTCGTAGTCGGCGCCGTACGCCTGGAGCCAGGTGTTGTAGTTGCCGTGCTTGCTCCTGGCGCGGAACCGGCCCTTGGGGGTGTTCCATTGCGGGATGTCGTCCCGGCTGAAGTGGCGCACGCCGAGCCGCTCGCAGAGCTCGCGCATGGCGGGATCGTTTCCCTCGTCCAACAGCCAGACGTGGTAGGGGCCTTCGTGCCGGACGGCCAGCGCGGCGGTGAGCGTGGCGCGCACCATCTCGGGCGGCTCCTTGCCCGGCACGCAGGTGGTGAGGAACGCGACCCGGGTGCCGCGCTCGGGCGTCACCGGGACCGGGTCGCGGGCGGCGAGCGTGGCATGGGCGTTGGAGACCACGTTGACCAGCCGGAACGCCTCGACCACCGCGATGATCCCGATCATCACCTTGTCGCCGACGAGTAACCAGGTGTCGGTCTCGCCGGGCCGGACCGGCCAGTGCCCGGGCTGGAGCAGCCAGACCAGCAGCACGCCCTCGACCAGGGGCGCGGCCAGCAGGAGCAGCGCGGCCCGGATCCGGTGCGGTTCGCGGCTCAGCAGGCTGCGGTACCGCACCCGGTACGGCTCCTCCGCCGGCGGGTCATCGGCCGCGGGGCCGGCGAGGCGGCTGAAGTAGGCGTAGTCGTAAGGGGCTTCGGGAACGGCGAGCCGTTCCGGGGCGGCGGCCGGAGCCGACGGTTCCGCGTCCTCGGCCCGGCGCCGGAACGGCCCGGTCATGTGCGCTCCCCCCGTGGCCGGCCGCGCGGACATCGCTAAAACGTATACGATCGATTGTGGTGTGCCATGGCGCGAAGACGCCGACGGCGGGATCGCCGCGACGGCCCCCGGACTCCCTTCCGGGGACGCCGGGATCCCCGGACTTCCCCAACTGTCCCGGAGGGGCAGCCTGATTGCAACCGGTCCGGTCGACGATCGGTCCGTGGGCGTCCGGATCCGGCGATTCCCGGCCAGGGAAAGCGCCGGACCGTCGTGCGGCGGGTGATGTGGGGTCAACCACCATGATGGGGCTGGCCGATGCGTCGTCCGGGCACATGTCGCCGCCCTCGGAAACCGGTCATCATGGGCGATTCGACGGCGTCCCCAGGAGGTGGTCCAGCGTGAGCCGGTTCGAGAGCCCGTCGACGCCAGCCCCCGAACAGCTGGGCGTCCCGGTCGAGGGCGGCGAGCTGTCCGTGCTCCGGTGGCCGGCCACCGTGCCGGGTGCCCCGACCGTGGTGGCGGTGCACGGCATCACCGCCAACGGCCTCGCCTGGTTCGAGGTCGCCCGCCGGCTCGCCGGGCGGGCCACCCTGCTCGCGCCGGACCTGCGCGGGCGCGGTGACAGCCGCGACCTCGGCGGGCCGTACGGCCTGGCCCGCCACGCCGACGACGTGGCGGCGCTGATCACCGCGCTCGGGCTGGGACCGACCGTGGTGGTCGGCCACTCGATGGGCGCCTGGGTGGCGGCCCTGACGGCCGTTCGCCACCCGGGACTGGTCCGCCGGGTGGTGCTGGTCGACGGCGCGGTCACCTTCCCGCTGCCCGAGGGCGTGAGCGAGGACGACGCCCTGGCCGCCGTGCTCGGCCCCGCGCTGGCCCGGCTGTCGATGACCTTCCCCGACCGGCGGGCCTACCGCGAGTTCTGGCAGCGGCACCCCGCCTTCGCCGCCGACTGGTCCGACGACATCGACGCCTTCACCCAGCGCGACCTCGTCGGCGGCGAGCCCGAACTGCGCTCGTCCTGCGTACTGGCGGCGGTCGAGGCCGACGGGGCGCAGGTGCTGCTGGACCGGGAGGCCGCCACCGCCGTGCACCGGCTGCCCTGCCCGGGCGAGCTGTTCTGGGCGGAGCGCGGCCTGCTCGACGAGCCGCGGGGCCTCTACGACGAGGAGCGGCTCGCGGCCATGGGGCTGGACCACACCCACCCGGTCCCGGCGTCGGCGGTGCCGGGCACCAATCACTACTCGATCCTCTGGGGCCGCGCCGGTGCCGGGGCGGTGGTCCGCGCCGTGCTCGGACCGGCCGCCGCGGGCCCCGCCGCCGGGTAGCCGCCGCGCCGGGTCAGCCGGCCGCGCCCAGGAAGGACTCCCAGCCGCCGGCCGGCGCCTGCCCGACGTTGAGGGTGCGCAGCTTGCGCAGGGTGGACTGGTCCTGCGCCTCCAGCCACTCGACGAGCTGCTTGAAGGAGACCAGCCGGACGTCCGGCTTGCCCGCGATGGTCTTGAGCGTCTCCTCGACGGCGTCCATGTAGACGCCGCCGTTCCACTGCTCGAAGTGGTTGCCGATGAAGAACGGCGCGCGGTTGCCGTTGTAGGCGCGGTCGAACCCGGCCAGGTAGGCGTCCCGGGCCTGGGTGCGCCACTCGTCGTACTTGGCCGGGTCCCCCTTGGTGCTGCCGGACGACTGGTTGGCCAGGATGTTGTAGTCCATGGAGAGCACCTGGAAGGTGTGCCCGGGGAACGGGATGCTCTGCAGCGGGAAGTCCCAGACCTTGCCGTCCTGCACCTTCTGGGGCCAGATCTGCAGGCCGCCCGAGGAGCTGGCGTCGTACTTCCACCCCAGGCCGGCGATGGTCGGCAGCAGGGCCTTCTGCCCCTCCAGGCAGGGGGTGCGGCCGCCGATCAGCTCCTTGCGGTAGTCGAAGGGGAGCGGGTCGACGTCGGTGAAGCCGGTGTTGGTCCGCCACTGGGTGACGAAGCCGACGGCCTGGTCGATCTCGCTCCGCCAGTCCTCGGGGGTCCACTTGTTGACGCCATTGCCGTCCGAGCGGGTCGAGCAGAAGTGGCCGTTGAAGTGGGTGCCTATCTCATGGCCGGCCAGCCAGGCCTGGCTGATCAGCTTGATGGTGTTCTTCACCGCGCCGTCCGACAGGTAGGGGATGTCGGAGGCGCCGACCGCGTGCTTCGGCGGGTGGTACAGCTCGGCCCGGCCCTTCGGCAGGGCGTAGACGCCGGAGAGGAAGAAGGTCATCGAGGCCTTGTGCTCCTCGGCGAGCTTCAGGAACCGGGGGAACTGGTTGTCCTCGGTGCCGCCGGCGCCGTCCCAGGAGAAGACCACGAACTGCGGCGGGCGCTCGCCCGGCTTGAGCTTCTCCGGCTTGGGCTGGTTCGGCTGCGGGCCGGTGTCGGAGGTCGAGCCGTCCCCGATCGGCGTGCCCTTGGCCGGGGTTCCGGAAGGGGTCCCGGCGGGGGTGCCGGTGGCGGTCGGCCCGGTGCTCCCGGTGCCGGTGGTGGAGCCCGAAGGGGACCCGGTGGGATCGGCCGATCCCGAGCCGCCTCCGGAACAGGCCGCCACCGCTCCGAGGGCCGCGGTCGCGGCGGTGGCTGTGAGCACGGTCCTGCGCGAGATGCCGGCCATCGTCTCCCCTGGCGTCCGGACCGGGCGGCGGCCGTGACCGTGGCCGCGCCGGTCATATCGGACAATTGATTGATTATCCGTCGTTAGCATGTCACGCGAACGAGGAGGCCACCAAAGGGCCCGACGTTCGCCGCGACTGAACACGCGGGGTACAACCGTGCGGGATGCGAATAAATGTCTTCTGTTGCCGTCCTGTGACGCTTCGCCCGATTCGTGGAAGCGCGGAAGAACGGAAGAGCGGAAGAACAGAAGAACGGAAGCGCGGAAAGGGTGCTTCGAAGGGCCCGATGTCGCGGCGTCAGCCGAGGGAGAGCTGGCGGTGGCGCCGCACGACCCGCGCGATCGCGGTGCTCACCAGGGTGGCGGCCGTGCAGGAGACCGCGAGGCTCAGCCAGGCGGTGTCGAACCAGTGGCTGTTGAGCCAGCCCAGGGTCACGATGTAGGCCGCCCAGATCATCGCGGCCAGCGCCGACCACCGCAGGAAGCGGTGCGGATGGGCGGGGGAGTGCCCGATCGCCAGATCGAGGACGGTCCGCCCGGCCGGGACGAAGCGGGCGATCACCACCATGGCGGCCGCCGCCCGGGTGGTGCGTCCGTCCAGCGCCTGCTGGACCCGCGCCACGCTGGCCGCCAGCTTCGGACGGTGCTCCAGGCGCCGGTTGACCATCGGCGCGCCGCGGCGGGCCAGCCGGAGCAGCAACAGATCACCGAGGAAGGAGGCCGTGGCCACCCCGAGCCCGAGCATCAGGGGGGCGCCGTCTATCTGCGCCGTCTTGAGCACCGCCAGGATGACGAGGGTCCCGCTGGGAATGAAGGGGAGGAAGGCGTCGCCGAGTACGGCGCAGAGCGCCAGGGCGCAGATCCACGAGGATCCGACCAGTGCCGCGATGTCCATGTCCGTCCTCCCTCCAGGCTGCCCGGAGGACAGTGGTTGCAAGGGACAACGCTAGCGCCTCGACTTTTCATGTTATGAAGCACCCCGGCTGTGGGGCGGGCCACAGGTGGCGGTCCTCACAGCGCGGCGGGCCGGACCATGGCACGAGCCCCCGGAGCGGGGTGCCGCTCCGGGGGCTCGCGGGGATCGGTCGGCGCTGGTCCAGCCCGACGATCTTGCTGGTGAGTGCGGATCCGGTTGGGTGATCCGCCAGGGCCCTAGCCTGCCGGACGCCCACCGCCGGCCGCGAGCCCCCGGGCTGGCGACTTCCCGCGCTGGCGTGAAGTCGCCACGGGTGTTCGTCCGCTGGCTCTGCGTATCGCGAAGGGCCGTCCGGGGCGTGCCGCGGGCCGGGGAACAAGGGAAGCCGCGAGCGGGGTTGACCACTCTCGGCACCGGCGAACCGCGCCGGCGGACGGCACCGACCACGGCCAGGAGGACGGACGGCATGACGAGCGAGGACAGGCAGGAGAACGGGCGGGAGAACGGGGCCGGGCCGCACGCCCCGGACGCGGTCCGGGGCACCGCCCGGGGAACGGCGCCCGCTCCGCTGTCGATCCTCGACCTGGCCACCGTCGGCGTCGGACACACGCCCGCGCAGGCGCTCGCCGCCACCACCACCCTCGCCCGCAGCGCCGAGCGGTGGGGCTACCACCGCTTCTGGGTGGCCGAGCACCACGGCATGCCCGGCGTCGCCAGCTCCACGCCCGCCGTCCTGCTGGCCCACCTCGGCGCCCACACCACCACCCTGCGGCTCGGCTCCGGCGGTGTGATGCTGCCCAACCACGCCCCGCTGGCGATCGCCGAGCAGTTCGGCCTGCTGGAGGCGCTCCACCCCGGCCGGATCGACCTCGGCCTCGGCCGGGCCCCCGGTACCGACCAGGCCACCGCCCGGGCCCTGCGCCGGGGCCTCGGCGAGGGCGCCGACGACTTCCCCCGCCAGCTCTCCGAGCTCACCCACTTCCTCGACGGCAGCTTCCCGGCCGGGCACCCGTACGAGCGGCTCACCGCCGTTCCGAAGGGGGAGGGGCGACCGCCGGTCTGGCTGCTCGGCTCCTCCGGGTTCAGCGCCCAGCTGGCCGGCCGGCTCGGCCTGCCGTTCGCCTTCGCGCACCACTTCAGCAGCGCGAACACCCTGCCGGCGCTCGACCTCTACCGCTCGGAGTTCCGCCCCTCGGCCGTCCTCGACCAGCCGTACGCGCTGATCGGGGTGAGCGCGGTCGCGGCCGACGACGAGGCCTCCGCCCGCCGCCTCGCCCGCTCCGCGGCGCTCGGCATGCTGCGCCTGCGCCGGGGCAACCCGGGCCCGATCCCCACCCCCGAGGAGGCCGAGTCCTACCCGTACAGCCCGGTGGAGGCGGACTTCATCGACGACTGGCTGGGCAACGTCGTGCTGGGCGCGCCCGGCGAGGTGGCGGACGGGCTGGAGGCGCTGCGCAAGCGGACCGGGGTGGACGAGCTGATGGTGACCTCGCACATCCACGGCCACGAGGCGCGGCTGCGGTCCTACGGGCTGATCGCCGAGGCGTACGGCCTGACCGGGGCGCCCCGGACCGTCTAGCCCTCCCGGCCCGCCCGGCCGCCGCGGTCCTCCCGGCCGTCGCGGAGTATCGCCGCGACCAGCTCGGCCTCGCCGGGGCGGGCGAAGTACCAGCCCTGGGCGGTGTCGCAGCCGGTGAGCCGCAGCCGCTCGGCCTGGGCGGCGCTCTCGATGCCCTCGGCGGTCACGGTCAGACCGAGGGTGTGGGCCAGCTGCACCATCGCGCCGACGATCTGCTCGTCGGCGTCGCTGCGCCGGGAGCGCAGCTCGGGGAGCTCGGGCCGGCCGACCGCGCCGCCGCCGGCCGGGGCCGGGTCGCGGAACCCCTCGATGAAGGTGCCGTCCAGCTTCAGCACGTGCACCGGGAGCCGGGAGAGGTAGGCCAGGTTCGAGTAGCCCGTCCCGAAGTCGTCGATCGCGATGCGCACGCCCATGTCGGCGAGCGCCTGGAGCGCCTGGAGCGGGCGTCCGCCGGGGCCGAGCAGCGCGCTCTCGGTGATCTCCAGCTGCAGCAGCCGCGCTGGCAGGCCGGTGCGGTCGAGGGCCTCGGCGACGTCGGCGACCACGTCGGAGTCCCAGATCTGGCGGGCGGCCAGGTTGACGCTCACGAAGGTCTCGGTCTCGGGGAACTCGGTGAGCCAGCGCCGCGCCTGGCGGCAGGACTCCTCCAGCACCCACTTGCCGAGCGGCACGATCGCCCCGGACTCCTCGGCGAGCGGGATGAAGCGGTCCGGCGAGAGCGTCCCGTAACGGGGGTGGCGCCACCGGACCAGGGCCTCGGCGCCGTGCACCGCGCCGTCGGCCAGGCCGACCAGCGGCTGGTACTCGATGGTGAACTCGCCGCGTTCCAGCGCCGGGCGCAGCGCGGTGGCCAGCAGCTGGCGGGTCAGCTGGTGGGCGCCCCGGTCGGGGTCGTAGAGGGTCCAGCGGGCCCGGCCGTCGGCCTTGGACCAGTAGAGCGTGGCGTCGGCGTCCTTGACCAGGTCGGTGGGGGTGGTCTCGCGCACCGGGCGTTCGACGACGCCGACGCTGGCGGTGACCACCAGCCGGTGGCCGGCCACGTCGAAGGGGCGTTCCAGGACGTCGAGGATCCGGGCGGCCAGGTCGGTGAGCTGGTCGCTGCCCTGGCTGTCGGTCACCAGCACGGCGAACTCGTCGCCGCCCATCCGCGCGACCAGCCGGGTGCCGTGCGAGGAGAAGCCGCGCCGCAGGCGGGTCGCGACGGCGATCAGCAGCTGGTCGCCGATGTGGTGACCGAGGGCCTCGTTGATCGCGGCGAACCCGTCGAGGTCCAGGTAACAGACGCCGACCCGGGGGCCTTCGGTCCCGTCGGCCGCCATCGTCGTGACGCCGCTCCCCGCGGCGGGTCCGTCGGCCGCGCCCGTCGCCCGGTCGGGGGTCAGGCAGGCGGCGTCGAGGCGTTCGAAGAAGGAGGTCCGGTTGGGCAGCCGGGTCAGCGGGTCGTGCAGGGCCTGGTACTCCAGGCGGTCGCCGAGCCGGCGCTGCTCGGTGATGTCCTCGACCAGGGCGAGGGTGTACAGCGGGTCGCCCTCGGCGTCCCGGATCAGCGAGACGGTCAGTTTGCTCCAGACCGTCCGGCCGGCGCGGTGCTTGAGCTGCTTCTCGACCCGGATCCGGTCGTGCTCGCCGTGGACGAGCGCGCGGTACAGCCGGCGCGGCATGCCCTCGGGGTCGGTGATCTCGTGGATGTGGGTCCCCACCAGCTCGTCCACGGTGCGCCCGGTCAGTGCGGCGAAGGCGGGGTTGACCTCGATGATCCGGTCCTCGGGGTCGATGAGGGCCATGCCGATGCCGGCGTCGCAGAAGGCGGCCCGGAGCCGGGATTCGCTGGCCCGCAGGGCGGCGAGCTGGCGGTCGTCGCCCTCGGTCACCGGCCGCCGGCCGTTGGCGCCGCCGTCGGCCGCCGGGTGGGGGGTGCCGCCGGTGAGCGGCGCCGAGCAGGCGGGGCAGTGGGGGGCGCCGTCGTCGAGCGGGGCCTGCCGCAGGTCGGCCAGGGCGGCGTGGAGGGCGGGCGGTGGCAGGCGGCGTGGCCGCGGGTCCTCGTGCCGCACGCCTGGGTGGTGTGCGTCGGCCCCCTCGTTCTGGCCCGGCACGGCATGCTCCCGTCCGCTGCTGACGCTTGACGCTGGTCCGGCCGGTCACCCGACTTCGGCGGCCGGCCCCGCGCTCTGCCGCACTCACGGAGGGCGGACTCCGGTGCGGGACGCTCGGGACGGAGCGGCCGGGTGGAACCCGCCTGAGGAACCGTGAGGAACAGGGCGCTGCGGCCGATCATAGGACGCGACGGCAACGCGCGGTGACCGCCGCCGGGGTGATTCGTCTGCTTTGGGGTCAAGTGCGGTGATACATGCGGACGCCCCCGGTGCACATCACATGATGTGCACCGGGGGCGTGTGCTCCGAGAGCGCGCCCTCGGGCTCCGGTCCGGCGCCGGACGTGCGCCTGGCCGGGGCCGTGGGCGGGACGCCCGGGAGGTCAGGCGAGGCTGGCCGCGAGGGTGATGGTGGTGCCGGTCAGGGCCTGGCTCACCGGGCAGTTCGCCTTGGCGTCCTCGGCGGCCTTCACGAAACCGGCCTCGTCCAGCCCGGGCACCTCGCCGACGACCGTCAGGTGGATGCCGGTGATGCCGGTGCCCGGCTGGAAGGTGACGTCGGCCTGGGTGTCGAGCTTGGTCGGCGGGGTGCCCGCGCCGGTCAGGCCGTGCGAGAGGGCCATCGAGAAGCAGGCGGAGTGCGCGGCCGCGATGAGCTCCTCCGGGCTGGTCTTGCCGTTCGGGGCCTCGGCGCGCGCCGGCCACGACACCGGGTACTCGCCGATGCCCGACGACGCGAACGTCACCTGGCCGTTGCCGTCGACCAGGTTGCCTTCCCAAGCGGTGCGGGCGGTGCGGGTGGTTGCCACGATCGGTACCTCCGTTACTGAGGAACTGCTGATTCGTCACGTCCGGTCATGCCGCGGCCCAGCCTACGGGCAGGCCGGGGGCGTGCCACAAGTGGCCCACCGGCCCGTCGCGTCCGAAAGTCCCCCGGTGGTCCCGGGCGGGCCGGGCGGTCCGTGGACGGACCCCGGCGGCTCGGGGCGCCGTGCGGCGGACGCTCCGTGTGCCGTCCGGATCGTGGACGGTCGGGCGGAACGGTGCGGGCCCGTGCCGGGCGCCCTGTTAGATTGGCCCGGGCCCGGGCCCGGCCGCCGGACGGCCGGGCGCACCACCGAGAGAGCCGCGGAGCCGCCCCGATGACGGACCACCCCACGACCCCCGACGCCGGACTGCCCGAGGGGGTCGACGACGCCGTGCGGGCCGAGCTGACCAGCCTGCGCGAGAGCATCGACAACATCGACGCCGCGGTGGTCCACATGCTGGCCGAGCGCTTCAAGGCGACCCAGCGGGTCGGTCGGCTCAAGGCCGAGCACAGGCTCCCGCCGGCCGATCCGGCCCGTGAGCGCACCCAGATCAAGCGCCTGCGTGAACTGGCCGCCGGCGCGCACCTGGACCCGGTGTTCGCGGAGAAGTTCCTCACCTTCATCATCGCCGAGGTGATCCGCCACCACGAGGCCATCGCCAGCGACGCCGTGACCCACGGGAACGCCTCGGCCTGACGGCGAGCCCGGCCCGGCGGGATGTCTGGCGCGGGTAAACGTCCGATTTCGCCTGGATCCCCGGTTGGCGTAGCGTGCAGGTTCCCCCGCAGCCGGAGAGTGGAGCAGCGACGATGGCGGTGAACCTGCCCGAAACGCACGGTGGCGACGCCGGGCCCGGGCCCGCCGCCCCGGTCGGGGGCCGGGCCGAGGCACGGCGGGCGCGCCGCGCCGCCGAGGGACGCCGGAGCGGGTCCAGGAAGGCCGGGAAGGGCCGCCGGCCGGGTCGTCGGCCCAGGCCGTGGTGGATCGAGATCCCGGCGATGGCGGCGGTCGGCCTGGTGGTCGCGCTGCTGATCAAGACCTGTCTGTTCCAGGTGTTCACCATCCCCTCCGGGTCGATGGAGAACACCCTGCGGATCGGCGACCGGGTCGGCGTGAACAAGCTCGCCCCGCTGACCGGCTGGGAGCCCGAGCGGGGCCAGCCGGTGGTGTTCAAGGACCCGGGGGACTGGCTGCCGCCGCAGTCGAGCGGCGGGAACGTCGTCTCCAACGCGCTGGGCTCGGTGCTCTCCTTCGTCGGCCTGGTGCCGCCGAAGGACGACAACTACCTGGTCAAGCGGGTCATCGCGACGGGCGGGCAGACCGTGCAGTGCGCGGGCACCACGCTGACCGTCGACGGCGCCAAGGTCGAGGAACCGTATCTGCACCCCGGGGACGACTCCTGCGCCGGGCTGGACTTCGGTCCGGTGACGGTGCCGCAGGGCTACGTCTGGGTCGAGGGCGACCACCGCAGCGACTCCGCGGACTCCCGCTACCACCAGCGCGGCCCCGGCGGCGGGGCCGTGCCGGTGGACAACGTGGTCGGGCCGGTGGCGGCCGTCGTGTGGCCGCTCGGCCACTTCGACTGGTTCGGCTGGGCCGGTCACTGACCCCCGGCCCGTCCGCTCAGCGGCCCCGGTGCCGGTCCTGCCTCCGTTCCCGCCGGGCCTCGGCGCCGGCGGCGCGGGCGAGCCGTTCACCGAGCGCCGTCGCGCCGGCCGGCACCGCGTCGGCTCCCGTGCTCCCGGCGTTTCCCGCGGCTTCCGTGGTCCGTTCCGGCCCGGAGGGCTTGGCGGGCTTGCTCGCCTGGGCGGCGAACGCCCCGGCCAGCACCAGCAGGCCGCCGGCGGTCTGCGGCAGGCCGAGGTGCTCGCCCAGCAGGACCCAGGCCAGCACCGTGGCCACGACCGCCTCCAGGTTGGCCACCACCCCGGCGACCGGCGGTGAGAGGTGCTGGACGGCGACGACGCCGGTCAGATAGGCGAGCACGGTCGCGATCAGGACCATCCAGGCCGCCGGGAGCAGCGCGGGCAGGGTGTGCCCGTTCATCACCACGTCCCCGCCGAGCTTCCCCCAGTCCGCCTCCCAGGGGCGGGTCACGGCGGTGAGCACGACCGAGCCGATCAGCAGGCCGTACGCGCTGACGGCGATCGGGTCGACCGGGCGCTCGCCCCGGCTCCCGGCGTCGGCGAGCACGAAGTAGCCGACCTGGCAGCAGGCCGCGCCCAGGGCGAACAGGACGCCGAGCGCGTCGAAGCTCAGCCCGTTCCAGACCTCGACCACGCAGGCGAGGCCGGCGACCGCGACGCCCGCGCCGATCGCCGCGCCCCGGCTGATCGGCCGGCGCTGGACGAACCGCACGTAGCCGAGGAGCAGCGGCGGGCCGAGGTACTCGATCAGCAGGGCGACGCCGACCGGTATCCGGGAGATCGCCGCGAAGTAGCAGGCCTGGACGCCGGCCACGGCGAGCAGGCCGAAGCCGATCAGCAGACCGGGCCGCCGCCGGAAGGCGTCGCGGTGGCGGTAGGCCAGCGGCAGCAGGACGACGGCGGCGCCGGTGACCCGGAGCCACACCACGTGGAGGGGGGAGAGCCCGGCCTCGATCAGCGGCTTGGCGGCGGTTCCGGAGCCGCCGAAGGCGAACGCGGAGACGAGGGCGAGGGTGAGTCCGAGGGTCCGGCCGGGAGAGCGGCCGAGCAGGGGGTTGGAGCTGTGCACCGGGGAATTGTGACAGCCGTACCGATGATCCGGTAAGGGGTCATTCCATCATTCGGTCCTGCTGCGGCGCCGCGTCCCGGCGCCCGCTACCCGCCGGCCCCGGCGGTGGAACCCGCCGCGGCGCCCGCGTCCGTCCCGCTCCCGCTGCCGGATCCCGACCCGGAACCGCCGGACCCGGAGCCCGAGCCACCGGATTCCGACCCCGAGCCGCCCGAGCCGCCGGTGCCGCCCGAGGGCTGCGTGGTCGGGGTGGGGGCGGTGGTCGGCGCCGGGGGCTTGGTCGGCCTGGTGCTCGGCCGCGGCTCCACCGGAGTGGTGCCCGTCCCTCCGGACCCGCCCGACCCGGAACCGCCGGACCCGGAGCCCGAGCCGCCGGTGCCGCCCGAGGGCTGCGGGGCGGTGGTCGGCCCGGTCGACGGCGCGGTGGACGGCGTCGAGTCCGCGTCCCCGGAGGAACCGGAGCCGGAGCCGCCCTGGGACGGCGCGGTGGACGGCGTCGACGACCCGCCGGCGCCGGTCGACGGCGTGCTCGAAGGCGAGGACGAGGCGCCGGAGCCCGAGCCGCCGCGCGTGGAGTAGTCCGCACCCGAGGGGGCGGGGAACTCGGTGACCGGCTGCCCCTTCAGGGCGGCCTTCATGTACGTGGTCCAGATCTTCGCGGGGTACTGCCCGCCCGCCGCGCCGTCGATCCCGCCGGTGCCGCTCAGGCTGACCTGCGCGCCGGTGGCCGGGTCCTGACCGAACAGCGCGACCGAGGTGACCAGCTCCGGGGTGTACCCGATGAACCAGACCGACTTCTGGTCGTCCGTCGTACCGGTCTTGCCCGCCGCCGGCCGGCCCAGGTCCTTCGCGCGCCAGCCGGTGCCGCCCTGGTTGCTCACCACGCCCTGGAGCATCGAGGTGACCTCGCGCGCGGTCTGCTCGCTGACCGCCTGGGTGGCCTTGTGCGCGGGCAGTTCGATCGGCTCGCCCTCGTGGTCCACGGCCTGCACCAGCCACGGGGTGATCTGCTTGCCGCCGTTGTCCAGCGTGGCGTACACGCCGGCCAGGTCCAGCACGCTCGGGGTCGCGGTGCCCAGCGGGATCGAGGGCACCGGCTCCATGCCGGGGGTGTTGCTGGGCAGGCCGAGCGCGATCGCGGTGTCCCGCACCTTGCCCAGTCCGGTGTCCTGGGCGAGCTGGGCGAACGCCGAGTTCACCGACCAGTCGGTGGCCTGCTGCAGGGTGATCTGGCCGTAGTTCCTGTCGCCCTGGTTCGGCGGCGCGTACGGGGTGCCCTTCCCGCCGCGGACCTTGCGGCCGCTGGTGCCGTCGTAGACGGTGCGCGGGGTGATGGTCTGGCCGGACTGGGTCTTGGCGTCGTTCTCCAGCGCCGCGGCCAGCGCGATCGCCTTGAAGGTCGAGCCGGCCTGGTAGTCCCGCCGGGTCGCGTTGTCCACGTAGTGCTTGGTGTAGTCGACCCCGCCGTACAGGGCGACCACGGCACCGGTCTTCGGGTCCACGGAGACGGCGCCCGGCTGGACGGCGGCGTCCTTCTTGCGCTTCTCCGGGTTGAGGGTGTCGTTCAGCTGGGCCTGGACGGCGTCCTGGAGGGCCTGCTGGCGGTTCGGGTCGATGGTCAGCTTGATCGTGTAGCCGCCCTTGGCCAGCTCCGATTCGCTGATGATCTGGTTGGTGGTGAGGTACTCGGTCGCGGCGTTGACCAGGTAGCCGGCCTGGCCGGACAGCCCGAGCTGTGCCTGCGGGTCCCTGACCTCGGGGAACGTGGTGGTGGCCCGCTCCTCGGCGGAGAGCCAGCCCTCCTTCACCATGCCGTCGAGCACGTAGTTCCAGCGGTTGACGGCGTTCTGCTTGCCCGCCGGGGTGGCGGTGGCCACGTCGTAGGCGCTCGGGGCGTTCAGCAGCGCGGCCAGGTAGGCGCCCTGGGCCGCGTCGAGCTCGGAGGCGTCGACGCCGAAGTACTGCTGCGCGGCGGCCTGGACGCCGTACGCGCCGCGGCCGTAGTAGGAGGTGTTGAGGTAGCTGGTGAGGATCTCGTCCTTGCTCTCGGTGGCGTCCACCTTGATCGCTATGAAGAGTTCCTTCACCTTGCGGGAGACCGACTGCTTCTGGCTCAGGTAGGTGTTCTTCACGTACTGCTGGGTGATCGTGGAGCCGCCCTGGGTGCCCTCGCCCTTGGCGGTGTTGAGGGCGGCGCGGACCAGGCCGGGTATGTTGATCGCGCCTTCCTCGTAGAAGTTGCGGTCCTCGGCGGCCAGCGTGGCGTGCTGCGCGGCGGGGGAGACCTTGTCCAGTCCGACGTTCTGCCGGTTGGTCTCGCCGGTGCGGGCGATCACCGAGCCGTCCTGGTAGAGCCAGGTGTTGCTCTGCAGCGTCGCGGCGGCGTGCGCGTCCGGCACCTTCACCAGCGTGATGCCGAGGGCGAAGAGGCCGACGCCGAGCAGCAGCGAGGCCGCGAAGCCGATCAGGGTCATCCGCCAGGTGGGGATCAGCCTGCGCCAGCCGGTGCGCCGGGGTCTGCGGGATCGACGGGCCTTGGGTTTCCGGGTGCGCGGGGCGCCGCTCAGGGCGAAACGGGACAAAGCGGCGGCCTCCTGCGGGCGGGCGGCTGCGCGGGGCCGGGTGGGACGCGGAGGGCCGCGCCGGCCCGCACAGACGGGATCGTCGGCGGTCGGGGACCTTTGCCCCTTTTCCGGTTTACAGCCCAGAACGCGCCGAAGGTACCGGTTGGCTCCATTACGAGGGGAAGCGAGACCGACATCACACACAAATCGGACGTCAATGGGCAGCGAAAAGCCGGGGAGCCCCTCGTTTGCACGAGAGGCTCCCCGGTGTCGGTGCGCCGCCAGGGACTCGAACCCCGGACCCGCTGATTAAGAGTCAGCTGCTCTAACCAACTGAGCTAGCGGCGCCTGCTGACGGGGGAAACAATACACGCTTCCGGAGGATGCCCCGAACCGCCCGCGTGTCACCTCGGTCCGCCCGCCCGTTTCCTCCCGGTTCGGGAGGGGTTCACCCGTGGCCGGGGCGGAATCGCGCCGGGAAACGCCGAAGGGCCCCCTCGCTGCTGCGAGAGGACCCTTCGACCGTCGGTGCGCCGCCAGGGACTCGAACCCCGGACCCGCTGATTAAGAGTCAGCTGCTCTAACCAACTGAGCTAGCGGCGCCTGCTGACCTGGAAGACATTACACGCAGTCGGGCCGATCCGCCGAATCGCCCGCTTCCGGTGACTCCGGGTGACCGGCGGGCGGGCTCAGCGGGTGGTCGGGAGCCGGTTCAGGAAGACCTGGAAGGCGTCGGGCTCGACGGCGTTCACCCCGTCGAAGGGATAGTTCATCTCCTTGATCACGATCAGCACCACGCAGATCATCGCGGTCATGGTGAGCACCATCGCCAGGTGCAGCCGGATGCTGGAGATGCCGAACACGAAGGTGAAGCCGACGGTCAGCACCGCGCCGGCGATCAGCGGCACCCAGAGCAGCGGCGGCACCGCGTCCTGGACCTGGGTGAGCCGGGCGCGGCGTTCGCTGGCCAGGCCCTCGACGTGCTTGAGGGCGTTCTCGAAGTGCGCCTGCTGGCGGGAGTCGGCCGGCTGGAGGGTGTTGGTGGTGTCGCGGATCCGGTACACCAGCCCGGTGGTGTTCGGGTCGGTGCGGTGGTCGGCCATCAGCCGCCACTCGTCGCCGATGACGGTGTGCGCGTACTGGAGGGTGAGATCGGTCAGCTCGACGCCTGCGGGGCTGTCGAACTGGCGGGAGGTCCAGTAGAGGCCGGCCAGCTGGTCGGCCTCGCGGAAGGTGGTGGCCCGGGCGTCGTCGGCGGCCTCCCAGACCACGATCACCACGAAGGCGAGCAGGACGGCGTAGAGCACGCCGACCATGGCGAAGATGGCCGCCGTCACGTCGTTGTGCTGTTTCCGGGTCGTGGTGGGCACGAAGTGGGGCAGCAGGATGAGCACCGCGGCGGCGATGGCCAGCGAGCCGACCATGATCGTCAGGTTGGACCAGGACATAGCAGAGTTGTCGCACGGCGGCCGGGGCCCCGCCAGGCGGGTGTCCGCTGTTCGGAGGCGTGCGGCGGGCACTGGCGAGCAGCGCGGTGATCACGGGGCCGGAGGCGTGGACGGCGGGGGGCCGGCGTCGCCGCCCCCGCTGTCCCGCCACCCGCCTTGACCTTCCGCGATGCCCGCAGGCCGCGGTGCCGGGACCCGCCCGCGGGCCCCGTTCGCTTCGAACCGGGGACGAATCTAGCGGGCGGTCCGGGCCGTCGCGCCGTACGGCGCGGGCGCGCCCGGAAACCCGCCGCGCTGTCACCCGGTTCGCGCACCGGGACGTCAACTCTCGCTGACGCCAGGGCATATCGGGCGAAGCGGGGCAATTCAAAGCACCCGCGGGCCCGCCCGGAGCGGCCGCGCCGCAGTCGCCGGGGTGCGTGCGCGAGGTCCGGCGCGCTGCCAGGATGCGGCGGGTACCGCTCGTCCGGAGCCCGGAGAGACCCGTCCATGAGCAGCGACTCCACCGCAGTCCCCCGCCCGCACCCCCGTGACCCGCGTCCGGTGCGCCCGATGGTCCCGCGCAGCCGGGACGAGCCGCACCGGGTCGCCACCCCGCTGGAACTCTTCTTCGACCTCTGCTTCGTGGTCGCCGTCGGCCAGGCCGGCCGGGAGCTCGCCCACGACCTCGCGGGCGGCCACTGGGGCGACGGCCTGACCGGCTACCTCTTCGCCTTCTTCGCGGTGTGGTGGGCGTGGATGAACTTCACCTGGTTCGCCTCCGCCTACGACTGCGACGACGTCCCGTACCGGATCACCACCCTGGTCCAGATCGCCGGCGTGCTGGTCCTCGCGGCCGGTGTGCCGAGGCTCTTCGCGGACCAGGACATCGTGCTGGTGGTGCTCGGCTACGTGGTGATGCGGCTGGCGATGGTCACCCAGTGGCTGCGCGCGGCCGCCGCCGAGGAGGGGCTCGCCCGTGCGGTGGCGCTGCGCTACGCCGTGGGGATCACGCTCTGCCAGATCGGTTGGGGCGTGGTGCTGCCGCTGCCGCACGACGTCCGCTCGATCCTGATCCCGATCGGGATCCTGGCCGAGCTGGCCGTGCCGGCGGTCGCCGAACTGCGGCTGCGGACCCCCTGGCACCCGCACCACATCGCCGAGCGGTACGGCCTGTTCACGCTGATCGTGCTCGGCGAGACGGTGGCGGCGGCGACCGTCGCGGTGCAGTCGGCGGTGGATGAGCACGAGGGCCTCGGACGGCTGCTGCCGGTCGCGGCCGGCGGTCTGCTGATCTGCTTCTCGGCCTGGTGGATCTACTTCGCCCGGCCGGTCCACGAGCACCTGCGCTCCAGCCGCCAGGCCTTCCTCTGGGGGTACGGCCACTACCTGGTGTTCGGCTCGGCGGCGGCGATCGGCGCCGGCCTGGAGGTGGCGGTCGAGTCGGCCGTGCACAAGGCGCACGTCTCCGAGACGGCCGCCACCGCGACGGTGACCGTGCCGACCGCGCTCTACCTGTTCACCGTCTGGGCGCTGCACGCCCGGCACGCCAAGACCGGCGCGGCTCAGCTGTCGGTGCTGCCGGTGGCCTCGCTGGTGGTGCTCGCCTGCACGGCGGCGGGCGGCCCCGGCGTCCTCGCGGCCGGCCTGGTGACGGCGTCGACGGTGGCGGCCGGGTTGGTGCTGCACGCCAGGGAGCGCTGAACGAGGAGCGGTGGACGGCGCGGCGTCGAGCCCTCCCGCGGCCGCCCGTCGCGGGGGTGCTCCCCGGCGTGGCCGTTCACCCCGGCCGCCCCGTTCAGCGCCACCGGGCCGTTCGCGCGGAGCGGGTCCAGCGGCGGCGGCCCTGCCGGCGTCCGCGGCCCCTCCTCGTTCCCGGCGAGCCAGACCCGGTACGCCGGACTGGCGTGGGCGAGGTCCAGGTAGGCAGCCCGCAGCTCCTCGTACAGCGCCTCGCGGGCCTGCGGGCCGAGCGCGCGGGGCCGCCAGACCAGCAGCAGCCGCACGGCCAGCGGGTCGCCGTGCAGCCGGCGCACGACGGTGCCCGGTCCCGGCAGCGAGGTCGGCTGGCAGGGGCGGACCGCCTCCCCGGAGGCGACCAGTTCGGCGGCGGTGGCGTTGTCCCGCACCTGGACCACCCGGGGGTTGAGCCCGGCGGCGCGGAAGACCCGGCGCATCGCGGCGTACTCGTGGTCGGCGGTCGGGTCGACCATCCAGGTGTCCCCGGCGAGCTCGGCCAGCCGGACCACCGGCGCGGCGGCCGCCGGATGGCCGGCCGCGAGCGCGATGAACTGCGGTTCGCGGGCGAGCAGCACCCGGTGCTCGGCGTCCGGGGGCAGCCGCAGCGGGAAGCCCTCGCTCTCGTGCACGAAGACGACGTCCAGCTGGTCGGCGGCGATCATCCGGAGCAGGGCGTTGGCCGAGATGTCGATCTGGATGGTGGTGTCGGTCTCCGGCAGCCGCTCGTGCACCCGGCGCAGCCAGGCGGCCACCGCCCGGCTGCCGACGCTGCCGATCCGCAGCCGCCGGGCACGCTCGCCACCGGCCGCCTCCCGGGCCTCCTGGCGGGCGGCGGCCACCAGCGCCGCCATCTCGGCGATCACCGGCCTGGCCCGGGACAGCACGGAGTGGCCGAGCACGGTGGGCCGGCTGCCGGTCTGCTCCCGGGTGAACAGCGTGCCGCCGACGGCCCGTTCGATGCGGTGCAGCTGGGTGGTCAGCGACGGCTGGGTCATGCCGAGCTGCAGCGCTGCCTTGCGGAGGCTTCCGGTGTCGGCGATCGCGCACAGCACCCGCAGGTGTCTCACGTCGAGCTCCACACCGGGGAGCGTAACGGTCGACACGGGCTGACGCCAGGGACATGACAGGCTGTCGAGTGGCCGGGCCGCCGAGCGCGGCTCCGCACCCCGGGGGGAACGCCGGACGGGTCACCGGGTGGTGCGGCGATTGGCCCGGGCTATCGCCGGTTGACATCATCCGCCGGGCCGCCGGCCTGGCCGAAGCTCTGGGGCAGCAAAACATTCATCCGATGTCCGCGGCCCGGCCCCCCACCGCCCGCGGCGGCCTCGCGAATCGGAGCCCCCACATGAACCGTGTCCCGCGCACGAGACCGGCCACGTGCTGGGCCCGCCCGACCGCCACTCGGGTCCGTGCGGCGAGCTGATCTCCGGCGGCGGCCCCGGGCCCGTCGTGCACCGACCCGTACCCGAACAGCGCCGAGTGCGACAGCGTCGACCCCCTGTGGCGCTACGGCCTGGCCGGCTGATCCGGCCCCTTGACGGTCCGCCTCCCCGGCGGCCCCGGCGCGCCGTCCGGACGACCCCCTCCGGCCGGCCGGCGTGCGTCCATTCCCGCACCACGCCGCACCATCCCGCACCACCTCGCACCATCCGCGCCAACGGCGCTACGACGTAACGACGTTCCGCGGTACCCCCACCCCTCGAACCCGTGAACGGGAGCCCCCACATGAACCGTGTCTCGCGCACGTTCTCCGCCGCCCTCGGCCTGGCGCTCGCCGCCGGCCTGGCCGCCCTGCCGACCAGCGCCGTCGCCGCGCCGTCCCAGGGCTACACGCCGTCCGGCACCTCCTACGCCGGCTCGGCCGCCGAGGACGCCAACAACCAGGCGTTCTACGAGGCCGTCATGAAGTCCGCGCGGGCCAAGCAGGCCGCCAACCCGTTCCTGCTGGCCGTCACCGTGACCTACGACGCCAGCAGCGCGCCCACGTTCCGCACCCAGATAGCCCAGAGCGCGCAGATCTGGAACAGCTCGGTCACCAACGTGCAGCTCCGGTCCGGCACGGCCGCCGACTTCCGCTACTACGAGGGCAACGACTCGCGCGGCTCCTACGCCAGCACCGACATGCACGGCCACGGCTACATCTTCCTGGACTACGCCCAGAACCGGCAGTACAACTCGGTGCGCGTGACCGCGCACGAGACCGGCCACGTGCTGGGCCTGCCCGACCACTACTCGGGTCCGTGCAGCGAGCTGATGTCCGGCGGCGGCCCGGGCACGTCCTGCACCAACGCGTACCCGAACACCACCGAGCGCTCCCGGGTGAACACCCTCTGGCGGTAACCCTCCAGGGCCTCGCCCGCGCACCGCAGTGACGGCCCGGTCGCCGCAACCCCGGCGACCGGGCCGCCCCGCGTGCGTCCCCGCCCCCGTGGCGTACCCGAGCAGGGCCGGCGGTGCGCGCCCCACCGTGTCACCGCCGCGCCCGCTCGCGCCGGGTTGTCGGTGCCCCGTGCGAGCATGCGGACCAGGACCCGTCCGCCGCCGACCGCGAGGTGCCCCCGCCATGCCCCAGCACGCCCCCGACCGCCTCGAAGACCTGCCCTACGCCGGCCACCTGACCCCGCACACCGGGCCGCTGCGCAGCGACGGGCGCTACGACACCGTCCACTTCGACGGCGGCGAGTACACCGACCAGTCGGGGGCCGGCGCGACCTTCCTGGAGTGCGCCCTCACCGGCGTCGCGCTGAGCGGCGTCAAGCTCCGCCAGGCCCGGTTCAACGAGGTCTGGGCGCACGCCGGCCGCTGGGTGGCCTGCGACCTCGCGGACAGCGAGTGGCAGGACAGCGCCGTCACCGGCGGCGTGCTGGCCGGGATCTCCGCCCACGGGGCGGCGCTGCGCCGGGTGGTGTTCCGTGGCTGCAAGCTGGAGGCGGTCAACCTGCGCGCCGCCGTGCTGCGCGACGTCGTCTTCGAGGACTGCCTGCTGCGCGACGTGGACTTCGGCGACGCGAGGCTCACCGAGGTCGCCTTCCCGGGATCCACCCTGGAGGAGGTCCGGCTGCGCGGCGCCACGCTGAGCAAGGTCGACCTGCGCGGCGCCATCGCCCTCGGCCTGCCCGACGGCCACCAGGGGCTGCGCGGCGCCCTCATCAGCTCCCCCCAACTCCTCGAACTGGCACCACAGTTCGCCCAGGCCCTGGGGATCACGGTGAAGGACTGAGGGAGGCCCGCGGGTTCTCCGCGGCGGCCGGCGCCGGTGCGGGCGGCTTCGGGGTGGCGCCCGGCCCGCCGCGCTCGGCCGTGACCCGCGTCCGGCCCTGATCGGCATTCAGGGCGTCGGCGGGTCCGTCCAGTTGGTGAAGTCCGCGGGGACGTCCCTGCGTGGTGGCTTTGAACGCGTTCACATGAGGAGGTCCGGAGGTTTCGTCCCGGCCTTCCGTTCAACCGGGGGTCGTTCGGTGGCGGAGGGGGGAACAGTCCGCCAACCCTGTCGCGCGCCCCTGGCGGGGGTGTTCGGAGCGGGTGGAGGATGCTGCGCGATCGAGTGGGCCCGACTTGTGTGCACAACATCGCCAGTGAAGGGACGGGCTGGGCTGATGGCCGAGCTGAGTCGTAGGAAGTTCGTGACCCTGTCCGGCGCCGCCGCCGCGGGTCTCGCCGTGGCCGGTGCCTCAACCACCGCCGCCGGAGCGCCGGCCGCCGCGTA
>NZ_BAAAKJ010000206.1:26948-30252 GCF_039527695.1 Kitasatospora putterlickiae | reverse complement strand
GCCCGCCGCGCCGTCGGCGGCGCTGTCGCGGACCGGCACCCTCGCCGACGCGCGGCACATCGTCATCCTGATGCAGGAGAACCGCAGCTTCGACCACTACTTCGGCACGCTGCGCGGCGTGCGCGGCTTCGCCGACCGCTCCGCCATCCAGATCGCCGGCGGCTACTCCGTCTTCAACCAGCCCAACGGCCTGCTGGCCCGCCAGTACCCCTGGCAGTTCAGCCTCACCAAGCCGGCCGGCGGCGCCGACCCGGAGCGCCTGGCCCAGTGCAACGGCGACCTCAGCCACGGTTGGGGCGATCAGCACCGGGCCTGGAACGGCGGCAAGCTGGACTCCTGGGTGGCGGCCAAGGGCAACGTCCGCACCCTGGGCTTCCTCACCCGCCAGGACATCCCGTTCCACTACGCGCTGGCCGAGAACTGGACCATCGCCGACGCCTACTTCTGCTCGGTGCTGAGCGCCACCGGCCCCAACCGCACCTACCACTGGTCCGGCCAGATCGACCCGTCCGGCGCGGCGGGCGGCCCGGCGTACGACGGCGGCGACGAGAAGGGCCTGCGCTGGCAGACCTACGCCGAGGCGCTGGAGAACGCCGGTGTCAGCTGGAAGGTCTACCAGAACGCCGCCGACAACTACGGGGACAACACGCTGGCCTATTTCAGCCGGTTCACCGGCGCGCCCGCCGGCAGTCCGCTCGCCGTCAAGGGCATGGGCTCCGTCCCCAAGGTCACCGGGAGGACCCCGGCGGACATCGTCGCCGCGATCAAGGCCGACGTGCTGGCCGGCACCCTCCCGCAGGTCTCCTGGATCGTCCCCAACCAGGAGGTCTCCGAGCACCCGTACGCCACCCCGGCCGACGGCGCGCACTTCGTCCACACCGTGATCGACGCGCTCAACGCCGACCCGGACGTCTTCGACTCCACCGTCCTGTTCCTCAACTACGACGAGAACGACGGCTTCTTCGACCACGTCCCGCCGCCCGCCGCCCCGGCCGGCACCCCGGGCGAGTTCTACAACGGCACCAACATCGGCCTCGGCTTCCGCGTCCCGCTGATCGCCGTCTCCCCGTGGACCCGCGGCGGCTGGGTCTCCTCCGAGGTCTTCGACCACACCTCGGTGCTGCGCTTCCTGGAGACCTGGACCGCCGCCATCGGCCGGCCGGCGAACTGCGTCAACATCAGCGACTGGCGCCGGCGGGTCTGCGGCGACCTCACCGGCCTGTTCGACTTCGCCAACCCGGTGTACGGCCTGCCCGCGCTGCCGGACACGGCCGGCGCGGTGGTCGGCATGTCCAGCTGCGGCCCGCTGCCCAACCCGGCCCCGGTGGACAACAAGCCGCCCGCCCAGGAGGCCGGCACCCGCCCGGCCCGGGCCCTGCCCTACCAGCCGAACGCCAACCTGGACCACCTGGAGTTCGGCTCCGGCGGCGTGATCAAGGTCTGGCTGGCGATGGCCAACGAGGGCGCGGTGGCGACCAGGTCCGCCCACTTCGCGGCGTACGCCAACGCCTACCGGGGCGGCGGCCCGTGGCAGTACACGGTCGACCCGGGCGGCGCCCAGAGCGACTTCTTCAACTGCGGCACCGGCTACGGCGGCGGCCAGTACGACCTGAGCGTGGTCGGCCCCAACCGCTTCCTGCGCCGCTTCAGGGGCGATGCCACCAAGGCCGGCCGGAACGCGGCGGTCACCTGCTCGTACGCGGTCGAGCCGGGCACCGGCAGGCCGGCGGTGTACTTCAGGCTCGCCAACACCGGTGCCACCGCGCTGACCTTCACCATCACGTCCACCAACTACCGCACCGACGGCCCCTGGACGTACCAGGTGCCGGCGGGTGGCAGCGTGAGCGACTTCTTCAACGCCGTCGCCTACACCGACGGCTGGTACGACTTCACCGTCACGGTGAACGCCGACGGCACCTGGTCGCAGCGGTTCACCGGCCACCTGGAGAGCGGCGCGGCCAGCGTCAGCGGCTGAGCGGACACCGTCGCGTCAGCGGGCTCACAGGCCCCGGGGGAACCACGGGTCGTGGACCTCCCGGGGCCCGTTCGGCGTGAGCAGGGTCAGGGTCAGCGGCGAGGCCGCGTACTCGGCCAGCAGCACCGCGCCGTGCCGGGTCTCCAGCTCGGCCTGGACCGGCACCCGCAGCCGGGTCAGCGCCCGTCGCAGTTGCAGCGCGTCGCGCCGGCTGACCGGCTGCGGCGCGCGCAGCACCACCCGCAACGGGCTCAGCGGGCCGGACACCGGCTCGCCGGTGGCCAGTTCGTAGCCGATCGCGCCGATCGGCCCCCAGGCCAGCCGGTGGTCGGCGATCAGCTGCCCGGCGAGCGGCAGCACCGTCAGCGCGGGGATCGCCGCCACCCGCGCGGGCGACAGCAGGGAGAGCCGTCCCGGCAGCTGCTCGGGGCGCAGCGTGCGGGCCACCGCCGCCCGGGGCGCCAGCGCGTCCACCCGCTGCCCGCGCCGCGGGCCGCGCACCGTCACCGGCAGCCAGGTCTCCGGCGCGGCCGACACGTCCCGGGTGCAGCGCACCGGGTGCGGGGTGTCCACGGGCGTGCCCGCCACGGCCGGCGCCCGTCCGACGGTCACCCAGGGGTGCGCGCGCAGCACCTGCCGCGCCCAGTCCGGCAGCGGGCCGCCGCCGAGGGGGCGCAGCGAGCTGGGGCACTGCATCAGCAGCAGGTCGTGGACGCCGGGCAGCCGGCCGTCGAGCGCGGCCAGCGACCCGACCAGCCGGCGCGGTCCGCCGTGCAGCTCCTCACTCGGACGGGGGACGCGGGGGCGGGCGGCGACGGTCACGGCGGGCTCCAGGGGTGGGATCGGGACCGGCTGACGGCTTCCACCCTCCTCCCGCCCCACCGGGAGGGCTACGGCCTTTCGGCGCCCGCGACCCGGGACCAAGGGCTCAACCGCGCCCGCGCCCCGGGTGCGGGCCGAGGGTGCGGGCCGGGCGCGGCGGTGTGAGAGTGGGGGCAGTCCGGAATTCGCCCGGAGGAGGAGTCGAGGAGGAGTCATGGGAATCTTCGACAGGTTCCGCCACAGGACTCAGCACACCGCCGAGGAGACCAGGTCCACGCTCGGCGGGGGCGCCGAGCGGGACACCACCGCGATGACCGACGCCGCCCAGCGCGCCGCCCTGGCCCACGACGAGGCCGCCGACGCGTTCAGCGCCGAGACGGAGAAGGCCCGCGAGGCGCAGGAGACCGTCGCGGCCGGCGAGCGGGAGGCCGAGGAGCGCGCCCGCCAGGACATGACCTCCGAGGGCGACCCCTGGGGCTGACCGCCCGGCGCGTCCTCACCGGTCCC
>NZ_BAAAKJ010000206.1:25320-26896 GCF_039527695.1 Kitasatospora putterlickiae | reverse complement strand
GCTGACGATGACGGCGAGCAGGGGGAGCGCGACGACGGCGAGCACGACGACGGGGAGCGGGACGGCGGCCGGCGCGTCGTCCAGCAGCTCCAGCGCCAGGCGCACCGCCGTGACCAGCTCCGGGTAGCGCCCGGCGGCCCAGTCCCGGGGGGCGCGGATCACGTGCACGTCCGGTTCGACGCCCCGGTTCTCCACCGACCAGCCGAGCCCGCCGGTGAACCAGGAGGCGTTCTTGGGCACCGAGATCTGCGTCCCGTCGCCGAGCTGGTGCCGTCCGGTCATGCCGACCACCCCGCCCCAGGTCCGGGTGCCGACCACCGGGCCGAGCCGCAGCAGCCGGATGGCGGCGATGACGACGTCGCCGTCCGAGCTGGTGGCCTCGTCGGCGAGCGCCACCACCGGCCCGCGCGGGGCGTCGCGCGGCCACCGCACGGGTTCCCGGCCGCGGCTGAAGTCCCAGGCGAGGACCCGGCGGGTGAGCTTCTCCAGGACCAGTTCGGAGACGTTGCCGCCGGCGTTGCCGCGCACGTCCAGGACCAGCGCGGGCTTGTCCAGCTCCCGCCGCACGTCCCGGTTGAACTGCGCCCAGCCGGAGCCGCCGAGGTCCGGGATGTGCAGGTAGCCGCACCGGCCGTCGCTGAACTCCCGGACCAGGGCGCGCCGTTTGGCCACCCAGTCCTGGTAGCGGATGGCCCGCTCGTCGGTCAGCGGGGTGACGGTGATCCGGCGCACGGCGCCGTCCGGGCCGCCCCGGCGCAGGGTGAGCTCGACGCTCGTCCCGCCGGTGCCGACGAGCAGCGGCAGCGGTCCGCGCACCGGGTCGACGGGCCGCCCGGCGACGGCGAGCAGTTCGTCGCCGCCGCGTACGCCGTGGGTGGCGAGCGGGGCGCGGGCGCGCGGGTCGGAGGACTCGCCGGGCAGGATCCGGTCGACCAGCCAGCGCCCGTCGGGGGAGCGGTGGGCGTTGGCGCCGAGCAGACCGAGCGGCTGCTGGGCGAGCGCGGGCCCCTCGCCGCGCCGGGACGGGGTGACGTAGGCGTGCGAGGTGCCGAGTTCGCCGAGCAGTTCGCGCAGCAGGTCGGCGAAGTCGTCGGGGCCGGCGATCCGCTCCAGCAGCGGTTCGTACTGGGCGACCAGGGCGGGCCAGTCCAGCCCGCACATGCCCGGGTCCCAGAACTGGTCGCGCACGATCCGGGCGGCCTCCGCGTAGGCCTGGCGCCACTCGGCGGCCGGGTGCACGGTGTGGGTGATCCGCCGCAGGTCGACGGTGGTGCCGGCGGAGGGGGCGGCGACCGGGAGGATCCGCAGGGTGCCGGCCGTGTAGACGGCCACCGAGCCGCCGTCGCCGGAGACCGCGTAGCCGTCGAGCCGGTCGGCGAGCGTGGAGCGGGAGCCGCGCGCCAGGTCGAAGTACTCCAGGGAGGGGCGGCCGGAGGTGTCCTCGGGGTTGGTGAAGGTCTGCCCGAGGACGCCGGAGATCGGCCAGCGCAGCCAGACCAGCCCGCCGCGCACGGCGTCGGTGGCCGAGTACTTGCCGGCCAGCACCGGGAACGGGATCAGCCGCTCGCCGAGGCCC
>NZ_BAAAKJ010000206.1:8329-25262 GCF_039527695.1 Kitasatospora putterlickiae | reverse complement strand
GACATGGGCGAGCTGCTCGCCCGGATCCACGCCGTGGCCCGCCGCGGCGCCGTCCCCGCCGCCGTCGCCGTGCGGGGCGCCGTCCTCGGCGGGGGCGGCGAACGGGGACGGGGTGCCGGCGGTGAGCGGGACGAGGTAGGGGCGGCAGCCGAGCGGGAAGGAGAGGTCGCCGGTGTGCACGTCGTGCACCGGGTCGAAGCCGCGCCAGGAGAGGAAGGCCAGGTAGCGGCCGTCCCGGGTGAAGACGGGCTGCTCGTCCTCGAACCGGCCGTCGGTGACGTCGAGGACCGGTCCGGGGGCGTCGGCGCGGGTCAGCCGGACGCGGCGCAGCGAGCGGCCGGCGGCCGGCTGGGACCAGGCGACCCAGTGCGAGTCGGGGGAGAAGCGGGCGCCGGTGACCGGTCCGTGGCCGGAGGAGGCGACCTCGCGCACGGCGCCGTCGGCGGTGGTCACCAGCAGCAGCCGGCCGTCGGAGGTGGTGGCGGCGAGGCGGGCGCCGTCGGGGGCGGCGGTGAGTTCCAGGACGCGGCCGATCCTGCCGGCGGCGATAATCCGGTGGCCGTGCTGGGAGGGGGCGTGCTCGTGGCCGGGCAGCGGCACGACCTCGACCGCGTCCTCGCCCTGGGCGTCGGTGATCCAGGCCGCCTCGCCGGTGCGGCCGAGTACGACGGGCAGCCGGGTGCGCACGCCGGGGGTGTCGGCGAGCGCGCGGGCCGGGCCGTCGCGGTGGGTGAGCCAGTACTGGCTGCCGCGCACGGTGATCACCCCGGCCCGTCCGGTGGCGTCGCAGGCGAGGTCCTTGACGTGCGAGGCGGCGTTCACCTGGTACGGGCGCCGGCCGGCCCGGGCGCCGCCGAGCGGGACGCGCAGCCGGCGCGGGGCGGGCGCGTCCAGGCCGTCGAGCAGCCAGAGGTCGCCGGCGTGCTGGTAGACGATCCGCGTGCCGTCGGTGGCGGCCTCGCGGGCGTAGTAGGAGGCGTGGTCGGTGTGCCGGCGCAGGTCGGTGCCGTCGGGGCGGCAGGAGTAGAGGTTTCCGACGCCCTCGTGGTCGCAGAGGAAGGCGATCCGCTCGCCGTCGGGGGCGGTGACCGGCATCGGTGAGGCGAGGTGGCCGGGCAGGCCGGCGAGGATCCGCTCGCCGTCCACCCAGAGCCGGCCGGTGGCGCCGCCCCGGTAGCGCTTCCAGGCGGCGGGCTCGTGCGGGGCGGCGCCGGTGAGCAGCACGGTGTGGACCGGGCCGACCTGGGCGTCGCCGACCGGTCCCCAGGGCATCCGGCGGGCGGGGCCGCCGTCGGGGGGCAGGGCGTGCGCCCAGGTGTAGTGGCCGAAGGGCTCGTGGTACGAGGTGACGGCGAGCAGTTCGCCGTCCGGCAGCCAGCCGCGCAGCCGGGTGTCCTGGCTGCCCCAGTGGCTGAGCCGGACCGCCTCGCCGCCGTCCACGGGCGCGGTCCAGATCTCGGGGGCGAGGTTCTGCCAGGCGGTCCAGGCGAGGGCGCGGCCGTCGGGGGAGAGCCGGGGGTGGCTGACCCGGGTGCGGTCGCAGCTGACCCGCCAGGCCCGGCCGACGGCGTCGGCGCCGGGGTCCAGCGGGGCGATCCAGACGTCGTCCTCGGCGGTGAACGCCAACAGGCCCCCGCGCAGGTGGGGGTAGCGGAGGTAGCCGGGCGACGTCACCCTTCCATGTTTCGACGGGGCGTCACGCGCGGCAACCGGAGCGGCCGCCGAGCCGCCGCTCCCGGGGCCGGAACCGGTCTGGACCATTGACACCGTATGGCCGGATCCACTTCAGTGGTCTAGTCCAACTCTGATGCCCGGCCGCGCCGTTCCCCCACCACCGGTGCGCGCCCAGGCATGCCCGGACACCCCCACGACCGCGCCCTCCGCAAGGAGTCCCCCACATGCGCAGAACCCCTGTCTCCCCGGCCACCTCCGCCACCCCCCGCCGCTCGCGCACCGTGCTGGCCGCCGGCACCGCCTCGGCCGTCGCCGCGGCCACCATGGTCGGCCTCACCCTGGGCCTGGCGCCCAGCGCCTCGGCCGGCGAGTTCCTGGTCAACGGCGGCTTCGAGAGCGGCGCCCTCGGCCCGTGGAGCTGCTCGGCCGGCACCGGCGGCGTCGTCACCGGCCAGGCCCACGGCGGCAGCCACGCCCTGGCCGCGAACGCCTCGGCGGGCGACACCGCCCGCTGCGCGCAGACCGTCACCGTCGCGCCCAACACCACCTACACGCTCAGTGCCTACCTCAAGGGCTCGTACGTCTACCTCGGCGTGGACGGCGGCACCTCGACCTGGACGCCCGGCACCGGCGGCGCCTACCAGAAGCTGAGCACCACCTTCACCACCGGCGCCACCCAGACCAGCGCCACCGTCTACACCCACGGCTGGTACGGCCAGGGCACCTACTACGCGGACGACGTCTCGCTGGACGGCCCCGGCGCGCCCAGCCCGACCATCACGCCCACCCCCACGGTCACCCCCACCGTGACGCCGACGGTCACCCCGACCGTGACACCCACGGTGACGCCCACCGTGACCCCGACCGTGACGCCCACCGGCACGCCCACCACGCCGCCGCCCGGCTCCAAGTCCCTGGTCGGCTACCTGCACGCCAGCTTCGCCAACGGCGCCGGCTACACCAAGATGGCCGACGTCCCCGACTCCTGGGACATCATCAACCTGTCCTTCGGCGAGCCGACCTCGGTCACCTCCGGCGACATCCGGTTCAACCGTTGCCCGGCCACCGAGTGCCCGAGCGTCGAGTCCGACGCCGACTTCAAGGCCGCCATCGCCGCCAAGCGCGCCAAGGGCAAGAAGGTGCTGATCTCGATCGGCGGCCAGAACGGCCAGGTCCAGCTCACCACCACCGCGGCCCGCGACGCCTTCGTCAGCTCCGTCTCGGCGATCATCGACAAGTGGGGCCTGGACGGCCTGGACATCGACTTCGAGGGCCACTCGCTGTCGCTCCAGACCGGCGACACCGACTTCAAGAACCCGACCAGCCCGGTCATCGTCAACCTGATCTCCGCGATCAAGACGCTGAAGGCCAAGTACGGCCCGAACTTCGTGCTGACCATGGCGCCGGAGACCTTCTTCGTCCAGCTCGGCTACCAGTACTACGGCTCCGGCCCCTGGGGCGGCCAGGACCCGCGCGCCGGCGCCTACCTGCCGGTCATCCACGCCCTGCGCGACGACCTCACCCTGCTGCACGTCCAGGACTACAACTCCGGCTCCATCATGGGCCTGGACAACCAGTACCACTCGATGGGCGGCGCCGACTTCCACGTCGCGATGACCGACATGCTGCTCAAGGGCTTCCCGGTGGCGGGCAACACCGGCAACGTGTTCCCGGCGCTGCCCGCCTCCAAGGTCGCCATCGGCATGCCGGCCACCACCAACGCGGGCAACGGCTACGTCGCCCCGGCCGAGGTCAACAAGGCCCTGGACTGCCTCACCAAGCTCGCCAACTGCGGTGCCTACGTCCCCAAGGCGGGCGCCCAGCCCGGCCTGCGCGGCCTGATGACCTGGTCGATCAACTGGGACCAGTTCGGCGGCCGGGAGTTCTCGAAGAACTTCGACTCCTACTTCCGCCGCTGACGGACCGACGGACCGCTGGGCGACGGGACGCGAACCCGTCGCTCAGCGGTCCACCCGCACCGCCGCCAGGTACTCCGCGATCGCGTCCCGGTTGCGGGTCAGGCAGGCGATCCGCGCGCTCATCCCCGCCAGCTCCCCTTCCAGGGTGGCGATCATCTCCGGTGTGGCGTCCTCGAAGTGGATCGTGCGGGGCCTGCTGAGGCAGGGCAGGATCTGCTTGATGATCCTGGTCGGCAGCCCCGCGTCGAGCAGCCCCCGGATCTGCGTCACCCGGTCCACCGTCGCCTCGTCGTACGCGCGGTAGCCGTTCGCGCAGCGTCCGGCCGCGATCAGCCCCTGCTCCTCGTAGTAGCGCAGCAGCCGCCGGGACGCCCCGGTCCGTTCGGACAGCTCCCCGATCCGCATGTGCCCCACCTCACAGCCGGCCCGATTGACCCTCACATCAGTGTGAGGGTTCGAGCATAACGGCCATGCGGACCTCTACGCGGACCTCTGTACCCACGCCCCACCGACCCGCCGCCGACCACGGCCGGCGCCCGGCCCTGCCCCTGCCCGCCCTCCTCGCCCTCGCCACCGCCGTCTTCGTCACCGCCCTCACCGAGACCCTGCCCGCCGGCGTGCTGCCCGCCATGAGCGCCGACCTCGGCGTCGGCGAGTCCGCGATGGGCCAGTCCATCACCGTCTACGCCCTCGGCACCGCCCTCACCGCCGTCCCGCTCACCGCGGCCACCGCCGGCTGGGGCCGGCGGCGCCTGCTGCTCACCGCGATGCTCGGCTTCGCCGCCGCCAACACCGTCACCGCGCTGTCCACCAACTACCCGCTCACCATGGCCGCCCGGTTCGTCGCCGGGGTCGCCGCCGGCCTCGCCTGGGCCCTGCTCGCCGGATACGCCCGCCGGCTCGCGCCGCCCGAACTCCAGGGCCGGGCGATCGCCGTCGCGATGGCCGGGGCGCCGCTCGCCCTGTCGCTGGGCGTGCCCGCCGGGGCCTTCCTCGGCAAGGCGCTCGGCTGGTGGGTGGCCTTCCTGCTGATGACCGTGATCGCGCTCGGCGTGACCGGCTGGATCGCCGCGTCCGTCCCCGAGGTGCCCGGCCAGACCCGCGGCGAGCGCACCCCGGTGCTGCGCGCCCTCGGCGTCCCCGGCGTCACCCCCGTGCTCGCCGTCACCTTCGTCTTCGTCCTCGCCCACACCGTCCTCTACACCTACATCGCGCCCTTCCTCGACCGGCGCGGCATGGGCGGCGCCACCGACGCCGTGCTGCTCGCCTTCGGCGTGGCCTCGCTGGCGGGCATCTGGTTCACCGGCGCGCACATCCACCGCCGGCTGCGCGCGCTCACCCTCGCCTCGACCCTGCTGGTCGCCGCCGCGGCCGCCGTGCTCGGCCTGACCACCGGCAGCGCCGCCGCCGTCTACGTCGCCGCCGTGCTCTGGGGGCTCGGCTGGGGCGGCCTGCCGACCCTGCTGCAGACCGCCGCCGGGAACGCGGGCGGCGAGCAGGCGGACGCGGCGCAGGCGATGCTGGTCACCCTGTGGAACGCGGCGATGGCCGGCGGGGCCGTGGCCGGCGGACTGCTGCTCGACCGGCTCGGCACCGGCTCCTTCCCGTGGACCGTGCTGCTCCTGCTGCTGCCCGTCCTCGCCGTCGTGCTGGCCGCCCGCGCCCACGGCTTCCCGGCCCACCGCCCCGGCGCCGCCCGGTGACCGGGCCGCTCGGCAGCCGCCTCAGTACCCGCCGAGCGGGTCCCGGGGCGGCATCAGCCCGCCCCGGTAGGAGATGGCCACCGCCTGGGCCCGGTCGCGGGCGTCGATCTTCGCCAGGATCCGCTTCATGTGGGTCTTCACCGTCGACTCGGCGAGTACCAGCAGCGCGGCGATCTCCCGGTTCGAACGCCCCTCGGCCGCCAGCCGCAGCACCTCCCGCTCGCGCGCCGTCAACTGGGCGAGCCGGCCGTCCTGCGGCGGAGGCGGGGGCCGCTCGCCGCCCCGGCCGACCACCTGGGCGACCAGGTCCCGGGTGACCGCCGGGTCCAGCACGGACTCGCCCCCGGCCAGGGTGTGCACCGCGTCGATCAGCCGCTCGGCCGAGGCGCGCTTCAGCAGGAAGCCGGCCGCCCCGGCCCGCAGCGCCCCCCACACGTAGTCGTCGTGGTGGAAGGTGGTCAGCATCAGCACCCGGGTGGGCAGCCCGGCGGCGGTGATCCGCCGGGTCGCCTCCACCCCGTCGACCCCGGGCATCCGGACGTCCATCAGGACCACGTCCGGCAGCAGTTCCCGGCAGCGGGCCACCGCCGCCAGTCCGTCCGCCGCCTGGCCGACCACCTCGATCCGGTCGTCGGTCTCCAGCACCAGCGAGACCCCGGCGCGCAGCAGCGCGTCGTCGTCGGCCACCACCACGCGCACCCGCCCGGCCGTTCGGTCCCGCTCCGCCGGCCCCTGTGCCGCGGGCCCCTGCGCCGCCGTCACGGAACGGGCAACTCTGCGCGCAGCCGGAACCCGCCCGGCTCACCCGGCCCGTGCTCCACCCGGCCGCCGAGGACCGAGACCCGCTCGGCCACGCCCAGCAGCCCCCGGCCGGGCGCGTACCCGGCGGGCACGCCCCGTCCGTCGTCGCACACCTCGACGGCGAGCCGGCCGGCCGTGCGGCGGACGGTGACCCCGACGCTGCGGGCGCCGGCGTGCTTGACCGTGTTGGTGAGCGCCTCCTGGACGATCCGGTACGCCGACACGTCCAGGCTGCGCGGCACCCGGCGGGCGGCCGGGTCGATCCGCAGCCGCACCTTCAGCCCGGTCCGGCCGAGCCGCTCGGCCAGCCGCTCCAGGTCGGCGACGCCGGGCTGCGGGGCCGCGCCGTCCGCGTCCCAGTCGCCCGCGCCGCGCCGCAGCAGGCCGAGCACCCGGTCGAGGTCGTCGAGCGCCTCCCGCCCGGTGTGCTCCATCCCGGACAACAGCTCCCGGGTGCGCTCCGGCTCGCGGTCGAGCAGCCGGCGGGCGGCCCCGGCCTGGACCAGCACCACGTTCAGGGTGTGGCCCACCGAGTCGTGCAGCTCCCGGGCCAGCCGGGCCCGCTCCTCGGCCACCACCTCCCGGTGCAGCAGCAGCCGGGCCGCCTCGCGCTGCTCGCCGCGCCGGGCCGTCCCGTAACCGAAGGCCCAGCCCAGCAGCCAGAGGAACAGCACCCCGGTCGGGATGACGGGGTAGGCCCGGCCGAGGTCGGCGAAGTACGCGGCCATCCCGAGCAGGGCGGCGAACGGCCCGACCCAGGCGCGCCGGCGGGGCGCGTACAGGCCGAGCGAGTAGAGGCCGACCAGGTCGGCGTACGGGGAGACCGGGCTCGGCAGTACGAACAGCGCCTCCGCCGACAGCGCGGCCGCGCCGACCAGGTACCCGGCCAGCGGCCTGGTCCGGCGCACCGCCAGCGGGGCGGCCACCGCCGCGCTCAGGACGAGGGCCACAGGCAGGCCGCCGTGCAGATCGCCGGCCGCGCCGATCCGCTCGACGGCCATCACCAGCAGGAACACCCCGGCCAGGGCCGCGTCCCACCATTCGGCCGGAACCGCCCGGAGCACGGGGAACACGGGCAGCGGCGGCCACGGCGGCGGGTCCGCCGGGACGGCCCGGGTGTGCGGTGGAGGACTCATCGGCGGCTCCGGGGTCAGGGCGGTGGCCGCCGCGCGGTGGTGCGGGCGCACGGCCGTACGGTAGCGGCGGCCGTCCGGTCCGCGCATCGCCCTGGTGGGGTACGGCCGCCCCGCCCGGCCGGGGGCCGGGGCCGTCCGGCCACCCCCGCGGGGGCAGGCCGCGGGACCCCGCCGGGCGGACGCGGGCGGCCCCCCGCGCTCCGTAGCGTCCGCCCCATGAACGCTCCCGACGTGCCACCCGTGACCGCGCCGTCCGCGCCGTCCGCGCCGCGACCCCGCCGGGCCCGCCGGGCGGGCTGGTGGACGGTCACCGTGCTCGCCTTCGCCACCGCCCTTTTCACCGCCCGCTACCTGACCCTCGACCCGGAGGTCTTCCTCGACCAGCAGCGCGCCGTCTACCTGGCCCACCGCGCCCCGCTCGCCCTGCACGTCGGCGGCGGGGTGCTGGCGGTCCTGCTCGGCCCCTGGCAGTTCCTGCCCCGGCTGCGCGAGCGCCGTCCGGGCCTGCACCGGCTGACCGGCCGGCTCTACCTGCTCGCCGTGCTGGCCACCGGCACCGGCGGCCTGCTGCTGGCCCCGCACGGCCTGGTCGGCCCGATCGCGCCGATCGGCTTCACCGCGCTCGCCCTCCTGCTGCTGATCTCCTCGGCGCTGGCCTGGAGATCCGCCCGGCGCCGCGACCTGGTCCGCCACCGGGCCTGGGCCACCCGCTCCTACGCGCTGATCCTCGCCGCCGCCACGCTGCGGATCTGGCTGCCGGTGATGGACCTCGCGGGCGTCCCGTTCGACCAGGCCTACGCGGCCGTGGGCTGGACCTGCTGGCTGATCAACCTGGTGGTGGCCGAACACCTGATCGGCCGCTTCCCGCGCCCCGCCGCCGCGCCGCCGGTCGGGTGACCCCGCACCGCCCGCGCCGAGATGACGGCCTATCATCCAGCAATGACCACCGCAGAGTTGATCCGCATCGTCTCCCGCTCCTCACCGATGGCGCTCGCCCAGGTCGAGCGGGTCAGGGCCGAGCTGGCCGCCCTGCGTCCGGGGCTGCGCACCGAGGTGGTGCCGGTGACCACCTCCGGCGACCGCTGGATGGGCGACCTCGCCCGGCTCGGCGGCAAGGGCGCGTTCACCAAGGAGGTGGACGCCGCGCTGCTCGCCGGCGAGGCGGACCTCGCCGTCCACTGCCTCAAGGACGTGCCGGCCGACCGCCCGCTGCCGGCCGGCACCGTGTTCGCCGCCTACCTGCGCCGCGACGACATCCGCGACGCGCTCGTCCACCCCGGCGGCCTCACCCTGGACGAGCTGCCGCCCGGCACCCGGATCGGCACCTCCTCGGTCCGCCGCCGGGCCCAGCTCGCCGCCTCCCACCCGCACCTGGAGTGCGTCCCGATGCGCGGCAACGCCAACAGCCGGCTGGCCAAGCTCGCGGCGGGGGAGGCGGACGCGCTGCTGCTCGCGCTGTCCGGGCTGGAGCGGATCGGCGAGACCGCCCGGATCGGCGAGGTGCTGTCGCTCGACACGATGTGCCCGCCGATCGGCGCCGGGATCCTCGCCCTGCAGTGCCGCGCCGAGGACACCGCCACCATTGACGCGGTCACCGGCCTCGGCGACCACGCGACCTGGCGCGAGGCGAGCGCCGAGCGGATGTTCCTGCACGTGCTCCAGGGCCACTGCAACTCGCCGATCGCCGGCTACGCCCGGGCCGGGGCGGACGGGCGCCTCTCGCTGCGCGGCCGGGTCTTCACCCCGGACGGCAAGCGGGTCCTGGACGCCCACGAGTGGGCCGGTGCGCTGAGCCCGGAGGACCTCGGCACCGCGACCGCCCTCGCCCTCAAGCGGCAGGGCGCCTCCGAGCTGATCGCCGCCATCCCGCACTGAGGCGCGGGGCCGGAGGCCCGGGGTCAGGGACCGGGGCCGGCCGGAAACGCCGGAAGGCCCCTCGCTCTCACGAGGGGCCTTCCGGCTGTCTGTGCGCCGCCAGGGACTCGAACCCCGGACCCGCTGATTAAGAGTCAGCTGCTCTAACCAACTGAGCTAGCGGCGCCTGCTGACGTGGAAGACATTACCTGGTCAGCGGCCGAAACACACAATCGGCCCGGGAGCCCCCGCCCTGGCCGCCGTCCCCCGGGGGTTCCGCTCGGGGTTCGGCCCAGGATCCCGCGCGGGGCCCGGTCAGGGGGTGAGAACGACCTTCCCCCGGACGTGCCCGGTGCCGACCAGCCGGTGGGCGTCGGCCACCCGCTCCAGCGGGAAGGTGTCGGCGATCTCCAGCCGCAGCGCGCCGGCCTCCCAGAGGTCGACCAGCCCGGCCAGCCGGGCCGCCGTCCGCTCGCCCCGGATCCCCAGCACGCCCAGGCGCCGGGCCAGCGGGTAGTCGACCACGGTGCCGATCCGGGCCCGGTCGGCGACCAGCTCGACGGAGGCCTCCAGGGCCCCGCGCCCGGCCGCGTCGAAGGCCGCGTCCACGCCCCGCGGTGCCACCGCCCGGACCCGCTCGGCCAGCCCCTCGCCGTACCCGACCGGGATCGCGCCCAGCTCCCGCAGGTAGCCGTGGTTGTGCTCGCTCGCGGTGCCGACGACCGTGGCGCCCCAGGCCCGGGCCAGCTGGACGGCGACCGTGCCGACCCCGCCGGCGGCGCCGTGCACGAGCACGGTGTCGCCCTCGACGACCTTCAAGGCGGTGAGCGCGAGGTGCGCGGTCTGCCCGGAGGCGGACAGCGCCCCCGCGTGCTCCCAGGGCATCCCGGCCGGCTTGCGCACCAGCCGGGCGGCGTCGGCGGCGACCAGTTCGGCCGCGCAGCCGAGCAGCCGGAAGCCCAGCACCTCGTCCCCGACCGCCCAGCCGTCGACGTCCGCCCCGAGCCGGTCGATCACGCCGGAGAACTCGTTGCCGGGGATCAGCCCGGGGGCGAGCTCGACGCCGGCCGGGGCCAGGCCCTCCCGGATCGCGAGGTCCACCGGCTGCACCCCGGCGGCGTAGACCCGGACCCGCACCTGGCCGGGGCCGGGTACCGGGTCGGGCACCGCGGTCACCCGCAGCACCTCGGGGCCGCCGAACCGGGGAACGGTCACTGCCTTCATCGCGGGCACTCCTGTCGGATCCGGCCGAGTCCTGCGGAGGCGGTCTCGGTCCCCCGATCCTGCGGGGTGAAGCGCACTTCAGGTCAACCCCCTACCCGGCGTGTCGCACCAGTTGAGATCATTGTCGGACTTATCCTCGACGGCGGCCCGGGCCATGTCCGGACCCGCACGGCCGTGCGACCCCGCCCGCCACCGAGAGGACCTCCCCCGTGGGCCAGCTGCCCCTGCTCTTCCTGGTGCTGCTCGCCTCCGTGGTGACCATGCCGCTGGCCCGCCGGACCGGCGTGCCCCAACCCGTGCTGATGACCCTGCTGGGCCTCGCCATGGCGCTGATCCCACAGATCCCGGACATCGCCATCGATCCCGAGCTGATCCTGCCGCTGGTCCTGCCGCCGCTGATCTTCGCCGTCGCCCGGCGCTCCTCGGTCCGCTACTTCAAGGCCAACATCCGCTCCATCCTGCTGCTCGCCGTCGCCCTGGTCGTGGTCACCACCGCCGCCGTGGCCGGCACCGTGCACTGGCTGCTGCCCGGACTGCCGATCGCCGCCGCCATCGCGCTCGGCGCCCTGGTCTCCCCGCCCGACCCGGTCGCCGCCGTCGCGGTGGCCGGCAGCGTCGGCCTGCCCCGCCGCCTGGTCGCCATCCTGGAGAGCGAGGGCCTGTTCAACGACGTCACCGCGATCGTCGTCTACTCGCTGGCCATCGAGGCGGTGGTCGGCGGCGACTTCTCCGGCGGCGGCGCCGTCCTGCGCTTCGTCCTCTCGGCGGTCCTCGCGATCGTCATCGGCGTCGTCCTCGGCTGGGCCAACACCAAGCTCGCCGCCCTCCTGGAGGACCCCACCCAGCAGGTCGCGCTCAACCTGCTGGTGCCCTTCGCCGCCTACAGCCTCGCCGAGGAGATCCACGGCTCCGGCGTGCTCGCCGTCGTCGTCTGCGGCCTCTACCTCGCCGAGCGGGCCGCCGACGCGGACGCCGTCGCCTACCGGCTGGTCGGCAACGCCTTCTGGGAGATCGTCGAGATCCTGATCACCGGGGTCGCCTTCGGCCTCATCGGCCTGGAACTCGCGACCGTCCTCAAGGAGGCCGGCTCCGGCTGGACCGGCATGCTCGGCGACGCCGCCGTGGTGATCGCGGTGGTCGTGCTGGTCCGGCTGCTCTGGCTGCTCCCGGCCGGCTGGCTCTCCCAGAAGCTGCGCTCCGGCTCCGAGGAGGACACCCCGATCAGCTGGCAGGAGAGCGTGCTGCTCTGGTGGTCCGGGATGCGCGGGGTCGCCACCGTCGCCCTGGCCCTCGCCATCCCGCTCACCCTGGACTCCGGCGAGGGCTTCCCGGAGCGCGGGCGGCTGGTCTTCATCGCCTTCAGCGTGGTGCTGTTCACCCTGCTGGTCCAAGGCCTCACCCTGCCCTGGCTGGCCAAGCGCTTCGAGCTCGACCTCGGCCACGACCGGCACGAGCAGGAGGTCCGCCAGCTCTGGTGGCGGGCCGCCAAGGCCGGGCTGCGGCGGCTCGGCGAACTTGAGGAGGCCGACCGGCTGCCCGCCGAGGTCGCCGACCGCCTGCGGGACCGTCAGCACGACCGGCTGGCCCGGCTGTGCCCCGAGAACTACGCCGAGGAGGAGGCCGCCGAGGCGAAGCAGCGGCTGGCCCAGTGGCGCGCGGCGCAGAGCGTCGAACAGGAGATGATCGCCGCCTCCCGGCGCGAGATGGTCGCCGCCCGCGCCGAGCCCGGCGCCGACCCGGAGCTCGTCGACCAGGTGCTGCGCGGTCTCGACCTGCGCTCCGAACGGCGGTGACGTCCGGCGGTGACGTCCGGGTGACGCCCGGCGGGTCGTCAGCGAACGGAATGTGAGCCGGGGGTCCCGGCGTTGCATAGGCTGGCCCCGGGCAAGGCCGTCAACGGAGTCGGCGCACCCCCAGTACCCGCACGACCTCGCGAAACCCTCCCGCCTGGCCCTGCCGGTATCTGCACCCAGATGAAACGAGGAGCCACCGATGTCGGAGACCCGCGCCGACGCCCGTACCCCGCTGGACCGCACCCCGCAGTGGGCCGCCCTCGCCAAGCACCGGGAGGAGTTCGGCGACACGCACCTGCGTGAACTGTTCGCCGCCGACCCGGAGCGCGGCCGCCGCTACACCCTCCAGGTCGGCGACCTGCACGTCGACTACGCCAAGCAGCTGGTCACCGACGAGACCCTGGCGCTGCTGCGCGAGCTGGCCGGGGCCACCGGTGTCGCCGAGCTGCGGGACGCCATGTTCCGCGGCGAGAAGATCAACACCACCGAGCACCGGGCCGTCCTGCACACCGCGCTGCGCGCCCCGCGCGGCGCCGTGGTCGAGGTGGACGGCGAGAACGTCGTCCCCGCCGTGCACGCCGTGCTCGACAAGATGGCCGCCTTCGCCGAGCAGGTCCGCGGCGGCGAGTGGCGCGGTCACACCGGCAAGCGGATCCGCACCGTCGTCAACATCGGCATCGGCGGCTCCGACCTCGGCCCGGCGATGGCCTACGAGGCGCTGCGCTCCTACGCCCTGCGCGACCTCGACGTCCGCTTCGTCTCCAACGTGGACGGCGCCGACCTGCACGAGGCGGTCCGCGACCTGGACGCCGCCGAGACGCTCTTCATCGTCGCCTCCAAGACCTTCACCACGATCGAGACCATCACCAACGCGGTCTCCGCCCGGAACTGGCTGCTCACCGAGCTGCGCGCGGACACCGACGCGGTCGCCAAGCACTTCGTCGCGCTCTCCACCAACGCCGAGGGCGTCGCCGACTTCGGCATCGACACCGCCAACATGTTCGAGTTCTGGGACTGGGTGGGCGGCCGCTACTCCTACGACTCGGCCATCGGCCTCTCGCTGATGATCGCCATCGGCCCGGACGCCTTCCGCGAGATGCTGGACGGCTTCCACCTGGTCGACGAGCACTTCCGCACCGCCCCGCCGGAGGAGAACGTCCCGCTGCTGCTCGGCCTGCTCGGGGTCTGGTACGGCGCGTTCTTCGACGCCCAGGCGCACGCCGTCCTGCCGTACTCGCACTACCTGTCGAAGTTCACCGCCTACCTCCAGCAGCTGGACATGGAGTCCAACGGCAAGTCGGTGGACCGCGACGGCCGCCCGGTGGGCTGGCAGACCGGCCCGGTGGTCTGGGGCACCCCCGGCACCAACGGCCAGCACGCCTACTACCAGCTGCTGCACCAGGGCACCAAGGTGATCCCGGCGGACTTCATCGGCTTCGCCGAGCCGGTCGCCGACCTGCTGCCCGGCCTGGTCGCCCAGCACGACCTGCTGCTCGCCAACTTCTTCGCCCAGACCCAGGCGCTGGCCTTCGGCAAGACGCCGGAGGAGGTCGCCGCCGAGGGCGTGCCGGCCGAGCTGGTCCCGCACAAGACCTTCCGGGGCAACCACCCGACCACCACCGTGCTGGCCGCCGAGCTGACCCCCTCGGTGCTCGGCCAGATGGTCGCCCTCTACGAGCACAAGGTGTTCGTCCAGGGCGCGATCTGGAACATCGACTCCTTCGACCAGTGGGGCGTCGAGCTGGGCAAGGTGCTCGCCAAGCGGATCGAGCCGGTGCTGCTGACCGGCGAGGGCACGGAGACGCTGGACAGTTCCACCGCGGCGCTGGTCGCCCGCTACCGCGAGCTGCGCGGCCGCTGACCCGTCGGGCCGGTCTCCGGGCCGTCCGCCTCGGCGGGCGGCCCCGCCGGTCCGTCCGTCGGCCTGCCCCAGGCCCATCCCGGCCCATTCCGCCCGGCCCTGGAAACGCCGGAAGGCCCCTCGCTCTCACGAGGGGCCTTCCGGCTGTCTGTGCGCCGCCAGGGACTCGAACCCCGGACCCGCTGATTAAGAGTCAGCTGCTCTAACCAACTGAGCTAGCGGCGCCTGCTGACAGGGAAGACTTTAGCAGCGTGTCGGGGTCCGGCCAAAATCGAATACCCGCACCTCCCGGGCCCCGCGCCCGCCGGGGCGGCTCAGCGCGCCTCGACCGGCTCGCGGGCCGCCCGGACACAGGCCCACAGGACGACCGAGGCCCCCGGCAGCCAAGGGTCCCGGCTCTCCGGGGCCACGATCCACCGCCCCCGGCCGTGCCCCGGGGCGTCCGGGCCGTCGCCGGCCGTCCGCTGCACCGGCGGCACCGTCACCGTGTCGCCCTTGCCGTGGCAGAGCAGCGGGGGCACGTCCCGGGCCCACTCCTCCCAGGCCAGCAGCCGGCGCAGCCGGGGCGCCGCCCCCGGCTGCACGAACAGCAGCGTGCGCCCCCGGACGACCGCCACCGGCCCGCAGCCGGGCCCGGAGGCCCACAGCTCGTCCAGGACCCGGCGGCCGAACAGCGCCGGCATGCTGATCACGTCGAAGGCCCGGCCGCAGGGCAGCACCGAGGGCGCCCACGGGCGGGACTCCCACAGGGCGCGCATGCTGCGCGGGTACTCGCTGGCGGAGGCGAGCCAGGCCTCTCCGGCCACGGTCACGTACTCCACCGACTGATAGGTCCAGATGTCCACGCACAGCAGAGTGGGGTGTCCGGGGCACGTCCGGGAGGGAAAGCGTGGTTCGCCGGACAGCGGGGCGGGCGGGGGCGTACCCTTCCGCTTCCTCCGGCATATGCCAGTGGCGACGGGACCGGACCGGGGCGCCCCCGGGCGGATCAGTCCTCGTGCCGCCGGGGACTGAGCAGGGTGCGCCCGTACTCGATCATCTTGGCCGCGTAGTCCGGCGTCCAGTCCGCCCGGTCCGCGATCTCGGTCTCGGACAGCGCGTCGAACCGGCGCGGGTCCGCCAGCTGCGCGGCCGCGACCGCCTGGAAGTCGGTGGCCCGCTCGGCGGCCGCCCGGAAGGCCAGCGCCAGCTCGGTGGAACGGCGCAGCAGCTCGCCCGGGTCGTCGATCGACTCCAGGTCGAAGAAACGCTCCGGCTCCGGTTCGTCGGCCTGCGGCTCGAACAGCAGCTGCGCCGGGCGCTGCCGCCGGCCGGACGCCGTACCGGCGTCCGTGCCGGGACCGGCCGGTGCGGCGGGGCCGCTCGGGTCGGACGCCTGCGCATGGGAGTCGGGCATGGACGGACACCTCCGGGTGCTCGATGGGGGCGGGCGACAGCGGCTCGGGCCGGGCGTCGCCCGGTCGTGGCCGTCGTCCATTGTCTCGCGGCGGCGGCCGGTAACGGAACGGTGCGCGTCCGGGCGCTATTCCCGCCCGGCGCGCCAGGGGCGCGCGTCAGCCGCTCCCGCCCACCGCGCGCCGAGCGGGCCGGTCGCACGCCCCCACGGCCGTCCGCCCGGCCCGCGGGCGGACGCGCTCAGGGCCGGCCCAGCCGCACCCGGTGCCCGGACAGGTGGTGCAGCACCCGGTGATTGGCCTCCCAGCCGTCGGGGAACGCCACCGGAACGTTCAACTGCACCGGCTCGGTGGCCGGATGCTCGTCCAGCAGCTCCGCGATCCCGGCCCGGGCCACCACGATGCAGGCGTGCCGGTGCCGGGAGGCCAGCACGCAGAGCCGGCCGGTCTCCAGGTGGAACGCGGTCGCGTCCGGCCGCCCCGACAGCGGGTGCAGCACCACCGTGACGTCGTACTCGCGCCCCTGCAGCCGGTTCGCGGTGTCCACCGTCACCGCCGGCCCGGCCGTCGGGTCCACCGGCACCCCCGCCTTGACCAGCGCGGCCCGCACCGCCGCCGCCTGGTCCCGGTGCGCCGTGCCGACCGCGACCCGGTCCGCCGTGAGCGGGGCGGACCCCTGCTCGGAGTGCGCCGTCAGCCCGCGGTCCAGCAGCCGGCGCACGGTGGCCGCGACGGCCGCCACCGCCTGCGGATCGGTGCGCACGGTGTGCCGGGCCGGCAGCTCCAGCAGCGCCCAGCCGTGCTCGGTCGCCCGGTCGATCGCCGCGTCCACCGCCGAGCCGTCCGGCCGCACCGACGCGGTCATCGAGCGGTCCCCGGGGCCGGTGCCCGAGCGGAACGGCGTGAACGGGTAGAACGCCCCGGAGATCAGCGGCGCCGCGGTGGCCGGCAGCCGCCAGGAGACCGGCAGCCGGTGCGGCTCGATCTGCGGGTTGTGCGCGAGCAGGGTGACCACCGCGCTGCTCGACGGGTCGTACGACAGGCCCGCCCACTGCTCGGTGCCCACCACGGTGAACGGGTCCAGCTGGCCCGGGTCGCCGACGAACAGGGCCCGCTCGAACAGCCGGGCCACCGCCAGCAGCGCGTCCGACCGCATCTGGTACGCCTCGTCGACGATCGCGTGCCGCCACGGCTGCTCGGCCCGCACCCACTGCCACTTGGCCGAGGTGGAGATCACCACGTCCAGCTCGGCCAGCTCGGCGACCTTGTCCGAGGGCGTGACGTTGGCGTGCCGCAGCACCTCGGGACCCGGGCGCGCGTCGGCCGCGTGCAGCCGGCCGATCGTCAGCTCCGGTGCCTTGACGGCCAGTCGGTCGACCAGGTCGTCCACCTGGCCGTTGGTCTGGGCGACGATCATCAGCCGCTCGCCGGCCCCGACCAGCTCCCGGGCGGCGCGCACCACCAGGGTCGACTTGCCGGCCCCGGGCGGCGAGTCCACCACCACGCCGCGCGGCGCGCCGACGGCGGGCCGGACCGTCGCCTCCAGGATCCGCGCCACCGCGGCGTCGGCGGCC
>NZ_BAAAKJ010000206.1:2998-8267 GCF_039527695.1 Kitasatospora putterlickiae | reverse complement strand
CCCACCGCGGCGTCGGCGGCCGCGCCGGGCGTCCCGGGGCCGGCGGTCTCGGTGCTCATCGGGCGGATCACTCCCAGTCCTCGGCGGCGCCGGCCACGGCCGGCAGCACGGTGACGACGGCACCGGGCGGGCCGCCGTGCGTCCACGGCGTGTCGTCCGGCTCGGGCAGCGGCGCGGCCTGCCGGACCGTCAGTTCGAACAGGGTGAAGGTGACCCGATCGCCCGGCTCGGGCAGGCTGCCCGGTTCGGGCTCCTTCCTGCGCCCCATGCCGGACAGCACCCGCACCGTGATGGTGCCCTCCTCCGGGTCGGCCGCCGCGATCACCGCCTTCTGCGCCGGGCCCGCCCCGGCCTCCGGCGCCGCCGGCTCGCGGACCCGGTGCACCTCGCGGCCCAGGTCGGCGTGCGGGCGGTCGTCGGTGCGCACGGTCACCAGCGGGCGCGGCTTGGGGGAGCGGCCGGTGGTGTCGTAGTCCGGCACCACCTCCGTCACCACCCCGCTGAACGCCTCCCCGGCCAGCCGGTGCTCGGCCATCGCCAGCGGGTCGTCCAGCGCCTCCTGGACGTCCAGCCGGGCCTGCTCGCGCTCGCGCTGGGCAAGCTTGCGGGCGGCCGTCACGGCGTCGTCGATCCGCGGCTGCGGCGGCTCGCCGGCCGCCAGCCGGTCCCGGTGGCCGGTGTACGACCAGCGGTCGCCGGTCCAGCGCGCGGGCAGGTGGCCGGCCGGGGGCAGCGCGCGCAGCAGGTCCAGGCCGTGCCAGACGTCGTGCCAGGTCGGCAGCAGTTCCTCGCGCAGCACGGCGCGCAGCTGGTCGACCGCGACCCGCACGGCCTGTCGGGCCGCCTCGGCGTCCCCGCCTCCCGTCCCGCCCGTCCCGCCCGTGCCGTCGGCCTCGCGCAGGGCCGCCGCGGCCGCGTCGTAGCGGGCGATCGCCGGGGCGAGCACCTTGGCGTCGAACACCGGGTCCGTGGTCGGACCGGCCGGCGGATGGACCAGCCGGCCCTCCTCGCCGCGCCCGGTCTCGGCCAGCTCGGCCGCCTCCGCCCCGGTCAGCCCCTCCGGCGGGCTGTGCCAGGCCAGCCGGGCGGCCAGGTGCTGGTCCTCCAGATGGCTCTGGCCGGTGGCCCAGTGCCGGGCCAGCAGCCCGGTCATCGGCAGCAGCAGACTGGAGCCCGGCACCATCGCCCGCTCGGCGAGGTGGGTCAGCCAGCGGCCGAGCAGCGGCACCCGGGCGGGGGCCGGGAACGGGCCCGGGTCCTCGTCCTCCGCGGTGCGGCGGAACCGGGTCGAGCGGCCCAGCAACGCCAGGTAGCGCACGCCCCCGGTGTTCGGCACGATCAGCTGTGGCGCGTCCGCGCACAGCTCGCGGACCACCGGCGTCTTCTCACCGCTCTCCGGGTCCTTCTCGGAGCCCTCGATCAGCTCGACCTCGTCGCCGAAGGACTCCAGGTAGGGCAGCAGATCGGCGGCCAGGTCGGCCAGGAACTCCGAGCGCAGCGTGCGGTTGAGCGGCTGCGGCACGATGTGCAGCACCGGCGCGTCCCGGTCGGTGCCCAGCAGCACGGCCAGCGGCGCGCCGTCCTCACCGGCCGAGGTCAGCGGGACGAGCACCATCGGGCGCTCGGAGAGGTGCCGGTGGCGGACGGTGGCCAGCGGCTCGGCCCGGCCGCCGCGCACGGCCTCCAGCCGGGCCAGGGTGGACAGCAGGCTCACCGCTCGGCCCCCGCGGCGGCCGGCGCGGTGCGGCCGAGCGCCTCGGCGCGCAGCGCGGCGGCGTAGGCCAGCCGGGCGGCGGCCTCGTCGGCCCCGTCGCCCTCCCCGTCATCGTTCCTGTCATCGTTCCCGTCGGCCTGCTCGCCGGTGCCGGCCGCGCGGGCCGGACCGGTGCGGGCCACGTCCAGCGCCTCGGTCACCGTGCGGATGCTGCCCAGCTCGCCCCGGACGCCCCGGCCGAGCTGCTCGACCCGGTCCCCGCAGCGCGCCTGGGCGCGGCAGTGGAAGCCGAGCTCGCAGGTGGACAGGCAGTCCGGGCTGTACGCGGCGGGCACCGTCCCGACCGTCTTCTCCAGCTCCTCGGCCGAGCGGACGGGGGCGCCGTCCGGATCGGGGGAGAGGTCGAAGTCCGCGCCCGGCGGCAGCACCGCCAGCAGCCGCTCGATGCCGGTCATCCGGCTCAGCTGCCGGCGGGTGGTGGCCAGCTCCCGGCGCACGTCCACCGGCACGGCGGTCGGCCGGCTGCCGAAGTCCTCCGGGCAGACCAGCAGCACGCTGGTGCGGGGACTTCCCGGCAGCCGCTGCTCGGCGTACGGGTCCGGATCCACCGGCCGGCCGGCCAGCGCGGCGGCCGCCTCCTGGAGGGCCAGCACGTAGACGGCGGCCTGCCGGGCGGCGGCGCCCACCTTGCCCGGGTCCGCGGTGCCGTCCAGCACCGGGAAGGACTTGATCTCCACGACCGTGCAGCGCCCGCCGTGCACGACCACCGCGTCCGGCTCCAGGTAGGCGGTGGATCCCGCCACGTCCAGCCGCAGCATCGGATGGTCGAGGAGCGTCCAGGCGTGCTCCTCGGCGGCGGCCTCCGCGAGCGCGGCCGCCGTCCGGTCGGCCCGGACCGCCGGACCGGACGAGCGGAGCAGGTCCGGCACCAGCAGCGGGCCGCCCTCGTCGGACAGGCCGAGCCGCAGGCGCAGCGGCTCCAGCAGCGCGGCGTAGCCGTTCTCCTTCAGCCGGGCCTCGAACACGACGCCGCGCGCCAGCGCGAACGGCGACCGGCCGAAGGGGGCGGGGCGGCCGAGCCGGGCGGCCAGCGCCGACTTGTCCACCCCGGCGGCGTCCAGCACGGCGCGGCGGTGGCACCCCGGATTGGCGGCCAGGGCGGCGAGGGCACGGGCGTTCAGACTGCGCTGCGGCGCCGGTCCGCGCAGCTCGGCGAGCCGCTGGGCGAGCGGCTCCGCCGGCCCGCGGAGCGGGGCGTTCGTCGAGACGTTCATGGTGCGGCCCAGTGTCGCATCCGGCTCCGACAATCCGCCCCGAACGGGCCGTTGGCGGCGAATCCACAGCCACCGGACCCGCCCGCCCGCCGCCCGTCCGCCGCGCCCGGCGCCGCCGGGAGCCGGAGGCCGGGATCGTGGGCGTCCCCCCGGTGGGGGATCATGGAAGCCGGTGCTCGCTGGCGAGGCCGACCGTTGACACCGCCCCTGACACCGCCCCGAGCACGAGGAGCCTGCCCATGCCCGCCCGCATCCTGCTGGTCCGCCACGGCGAGACCGATTGGTCGGCCACCGGCCGCCACACCGGCCGCACCGACATCCCGCTGACCGAGGACGGCCGCGCGATGGCCCGCGCGCTCGGCACCCGGCTCGCCGGGGCACCCTGGAACGGCCTGCCGGACGCCCTCGTCTACACCAGCCCGCTCGGCCGCGCCAAGGAGACCTGCGAGCTGGCCGGCTTCGGCGACCGGGCCGTGGACCGCCCCGAACTCCTGGAGTGGGACTACGGCCAGTACGAGGGCCGCACCGGCGCCGACATCCGCGCCACCGACCAGCCCGGCTGGCTGATCTGGCGCGACGGCGTCCCCGGCGGCGAGAAGCTCTCCGAGGTCGCCGCCCGGGTCGACGCGCTGCTCGCCGACCTCAACACCGCGCACGGCGTGCCCGACCCGGACACCACCGTCATGCACTGCGCCGACTGCGACGTGGTGCTCTTCGCCCACGGCCACCTGCTGCGCATCCTGACCGCCCGCTGGCTCGGCCTGCCGCCCGAGTACGCCCAGCGCTTCAAGCTCGGCACCGCCGCGCTCTGCGTGCTGTCCTGGGAGTACGGGGCGCCGGCGGTCGAGCTGTGGAACGACCAGGGCCACCTGGAGACCCTGAAGCACTGACCCGGCCGCGGCGGCCGGNCCGGGCCCCGTCAGGCGGCCGACGTCGCCGCGCCGTACTCGGCCAGGAACCGCCCCACCTCCGGCACCCGCCGGTGCTCCCGCAGCCGCCGCGCGGTGTCCGCGAGCATGGAGCGGATCCGGGCCGAGCGGACGTCGTCGAACAGCGCGACGGCGGCCGACCCGTGCCCGGCGGCGCCCGCCAGGTCCCCCCGGCCGAGCCGGTCGTGGGCGAGCTCGGCGGTGTAGAGCACCCGGTTGCGGACGAAGTGCGGCTGCTGGAGCGCCATGGCCAGCCGGGCGTGCTCGCTGGCCCGGTCCCAGTCCCCGAGCGCGGACCAGCACTGGGCCTGCAGCCCGGCGAGTTCGGCGTCGCCGAAGAACGACATCCACTCCGGGTCGTCCTGGCGGGGGCCCTGCTCGAACAGCCCGCGGGCCCGGGTGATCGCCCGCTCGCAGGCGCCGCGGTCCTGCAGCAGGGCCCAGCCGCCGGCCTCGCGCATCGAGAGCAGGGAGAGCAGCCGGGGGGAGCCGAGCCGCCGGGCGGCGGACTGTCCGGCCTGGGCGGCGCGCAGCGCCTCGCGGGGGCGGCCGGCGTCCCGGGCGAGGAAGGCGCTGTTGGAGAAGACGTGCGCCTCCAGCGCGGAGTCGCCGGCCATCCGGGCGGTGGCCAGCGCCTCCGCGTAGTACGAGCGGGCGTCCCCGAGCCGGTTCGAGTCGTGCGCCAACCAGCCGACCGAGATGGCCAGTTCACCGGCCCCGGCCTGGAGTCGGCGCTCGGTCTCGGTCGAGTACTCGCAGGCGTCGAGCAGCAGGTAGGCCTCCCGCAGGGAGCGGCCGGCCTGCTCGAACAGGGCGTCGGCGCCGTGCGCGTCGTCGGCCAGCCGGATCTCCCGGACGGCCCGCTCCACGCCGAGCACCTCGGCCGCGCCGACCTTGCGGGGCGGCGGGACGGGGCCGGGGCGGCCGGGCACGACGGCGCTCGCCGGCGGCGGGGGGAGGGCGGCCGCGCCGTGGGGGGCGGGGGCCGTGGCGGGCGGGCCGGGCCGGTCGACGCCGGCCATGTCGATGCCGGTCCTGTCGATGCCGACCACGGAGACCAGCGCGGCAGGGCCGCCGGTCAGGAACGTACGGCGACGCACGTCGTCGTTCTCCTCGTCACAGGGGTGCGGTTCGTCGGGCCCCCGGGGCGCCGTCGCGAACCTCGGCACCGGGGCCCCGACCGGTGGGGGTGGTTCCGCGTACGGCGAGGCAGCGTACGGGAGTTGGACGGAGAGCGGCGAGCGAGGGGCGGGCGGCGGAGGGAACGCCGGCTGGAAGGGCGGCGGCGTCCCGGTGGCCTGCCCGTCGTCCCGCTCCGGCCGGTCCCCGTCCCGGTCTCCGCCCCGGTCCCG
>NZ_BAAAKJ010000206.1:0-2985 GCF_039527695.1 Kitasatospora putterlickiae | reverse complement strand
GGCGGCGGCGGACGGCGGTGCGGGGGGCGAAGCCGAGGTCGGTGAGCGAGCGGTCCGGCCACATGTGCCGGAACACCCGCTCGTACGCGTAGTTGGGACACCGGATCTCGCCGGACTCGACCCGTCCGACGTACCGGGCGTCGCAGGACACGTGCTCGCCGATCTCGCGGGCCGCCCGGCGCACCGCCACGGCGAACTCGCCCGGCGAGCGGTCGCCGCGCAGGGCACGCATCGCGGTGTTGGGTGACGGGCGGTTCGGCTCGGCCGGTGGGGTGGCTGCCATGGTGCGCTCCGTGGTGGTGCGGGTGGTCGTGCGGGGGTCGGGCGGCGGGGCGGCGGGGACGCCCGGCCGCGGGTGGGTCCGGTGGGGCCCGGTGGACGGCCGGGCGCGGCACGACAGTACCGGGAGTCACCGGGCGGCCACAGCGGGTTGGCGGACGATGTGCCGCCAAAGCAGGGCAAAGCGGGCATAGTTGCGGAGATCCGCCATGAAATGCCATGCCTTGCTGTAAAGCGCCCCGTGGCCTGCCGCGCGCACCCGGCGTTGTCCTGGTACGTGGAAGCCCCCGCCGCCGTCCCCCCGCCGCGTCCCTGGCGGCACCCCCACCCGATGGCACGGCTTCCGGTCCCGACGAGGTGACAGGAGGGCCCATGCCGGCCACTGGAGTACCGCAGTTCCGCCGTCTGGCCGTCGGCGGGGTGCTCGACGGAGCGGCCCCCGCCCTGCTGCCCGAGTCGGCCGACGGCCACGGCCCCGACCGCTCCCCGTCCGGCGGCCCCTCCCGCCCGCGCGCCCACGCGGAGGCCGTCCTCGTCGCCACCTTCGACACCGTGACGGTCGCCCTGCGGCACGGCCTGGAGGCGGTCGACATCCTGCGGCTGCGCCGGGCGTGCGGCGCGGTGCTGCAGAGCCGCAACGGCGCCACCGTCTCCTTCCTCGTCCCACCCGGCACCTCGGCGACCTGGCACCTGCCCGGCAGTTCCTGTACCGCCGGCGCCCAACTGCTGCCCGCGACCGACCCGCGCTGGGTGATGCCCCCGGCGGGCGCCGACTGCGCCACCCGCCCCACCGACCCCTGGGTCCTCCGCTCGGCCCTCTGCGAGGCCGCCTGCACCCTCACCGCGGGCGGCCTCGGCCCGTCCTGACCCCCGCCGGTCCCTGGCCGCCCCGTCCAACCCCTTGGCGCTCTTGCCACCTCTGGCTCCCGCCCCCGCTGAGCTGCGGGGCTCTTCCCGGCGGCGGCGATAATGGCGGGTATGGGACGAAGCAACCGAGCCGGCCGCGCCGCGGACCGAGGCCGCACCACCGCGGAGAGCGGCCCGCCCGCCGCCACCGGCCCCGGCGGCCGCACCCACGCCCAGGGCCCGCTCACCCGGGCCGTCGACTCCGGGCTCGCCGAACTCCGTCCCGACCGCGACCGCCCCGCCGCCTGGTCGCTGCTGATCGACGGCGCGCCGCAGTCCCTGGTGGACCTCGCCGACCCCGCCCACCTGGGCTTCGAGTACCAGCGCCGGCTCGGCCACCTCGTCGACCTCGTCGCCCCGCCCGGCCGTCCGATCACCGTGCTGCACCTCGGTGGCGGCGCCCTCACGCTGGCCCGCTACGTCGCCGCCACCCGCCCGCGCTCGCGCCAGCAGGTCGCCGAGATCGACACCGCGCTCACCGAACTGGTCCGCGCCGAACTCCCGCTGGAACGCGGCTGGCAGGTCAAGGTGCGCGGCGCGGACGCCCGCGGCGTGCTGGAGCGCACCCCCGAGGGCACCGTCGACCTGGTGATCGCCGACGTCTTCTCCGGTGCCCGGGTGCCCGCTCACTGCACCACCGTCGAGTTCACCGCGCTGGCCGCCCGGGCCCTCGCCCACGGCGGCTGGTACGCCGTCAACATCGCCGACGGCTCCGCCCTGCCGTTCGCCCGCTCCCAGGTGGCCACCCTCGGCGCGGTCTTCCCCGAGCTCTGCCTGGTCGCCGACCCGGCGGTGCTGCGCGGCAAGCGCTTCGGCAACCTCGTCCTGGCCGCCGCGCCCACCCCGCTCCCGCTGGCCGAGCTGACCCGCCGGGTGGCCTCGGACGCCGCCCACGGCCGGGTCGAACACGGCCGCGCCCTGGCCGACTTCGCCGCCGGCGCCGCCCCGGCCACCGACGCCACCGCCACCCCGTCCCCGACCCCGCCCCCGGGGGTCTTCCGGTAGCGCCGGTTTTCGGTGGACCATGTCCGGGTCCCGGACGGACCGACGAGGAGGAGTGCCCGCCATGCTGATCCGACCGGCCCGGCCGAGCGAGGCGGCGGAGCTCAGCGCCCTCGCCCTGCGCTCCAAGGCGCATTGGGGCTACGACGCGGCGTTCATCGAGGCCTGCCGGGCCGAACTCACCGTCACCCCCGAGCGCGTCGAGCCCGACCGCACGGGCGGCNCCCCCGGGTCCTGGGCTTCGTCACCCTCACCGGGGCGCCCCCGCGAGGCGAACTGGGCATGCTGTTCGTCGAACCGGCCTCCATCGGCCACGGCATCGGTCGCCGTCTGATGGAGCACCTGCGCGCCGAGGCCGAGGGCCTCGGTTTCGAGCTGATCACCGTCGCGGCCGATCCGAACGCCGAACCCTTCTACCGGGCCATGGGTGCCGTGCGCACGGGCACGATCCCCTCCGGATCCATCCCGGGACGCCGACTGCCCCTGCTCGCCCTGCACTTGGCCGCCCCCGGCTGGTGATCCCGCTCGCCCTGGCCGCCCCCTTGCCCCCCGGCCGCCCTGCCCGCCCCGGCCGTCGGCTCAGTGGCCCTTGGGAAGGCCCCGGTGCTTGTACATCGCGGCGCCTGTCAGCAGCAGCCCGGCCGTGATGGGGGCGAGCACGGAGGTCGCGGTACCGGTGGTGTCGTGGGCGACGGTGACGGCGGCCGTCCTGGTCGCGGTCCCGGCGGGCGGCGCCGGTGGGCCCAACGCCAGGACGCCGGGCGCGGCGGGCCGGCGCTCCCGGTCGGCCGTCCGTCC
>NZ_BAAAKJ010000205.1:11705-20872 GCF_039527695.1 Kitasatospora putterlickiae | reverse complement strand
AGTGGCCGGCGTGCGCGCCACCACCGCCGGGGGACCGGGCGGTGCGCCGCTGGTCGTCGACGGCCGGGTCCGGCTGGAGGCCACCCTCACCGCCCCGGCCGACAGCGACGAGGCGATCGCCACCGTCCACCGGCTGCGGAAGGCCGTGCACGCCGTCCCCGGCGCGAACGCGCTGGTCGGCGGCTACACCGCGCAGCAGGACGACACCCGCGCCACCGCCGCGCGCGACCGCACCCTCATCACGCCGGTGGTGCTGCTGTGCGTGCTCGCCGTCCTCGTCCTGCTGCTGCGCTCGCTGGTCGCGCCGGTGCTGCTGGCCGCCACCGTCGCGCTCTCCTACCTGGCGACGCTCGGCGTGAGCGCGGTGGTCTTCCCGCACGTGTTCGGCTTCTCCGCCGTGGACCCCTCGGTGCCGCTGTACGGGTACGTGTTCCTGGTCGCGCTCGGCGTCGACTACAACATCTTCCTGATGACCAGGGTCCGCGAGGAGGCGCTGCGCTCCGGCACCAGGGCGGGCGTGCTGCGCGGGCTCACCGCCACCGGCGGGGTGATCACCTCGGCGGGCGTGGTGCTGGCCGCGACCTTCGCCGCGCTCGGCGTGATCCCGCTGGCGTTCCTCGCCCAGATCGCCTTCATCGTGGCCTTCGGCGTGCTGCTGGACACCCTCCTGGTGCGCTCGCTGCTGGTGCCCGCCCTGGTCCGGGACCTCGGCGACCGGGTCTGGTGGCCGGCCCGCGTCGGACGCGTGGCGGCCAAGCGTCCGGCGCCGGACCGGGACCCGGAGGGCGAGCGCGTCGGCCCGGGGATCTCCTGAGCGCGGGCGGCACCGTTAGGCTGAACCGATTAGCCCGACGTCGTACGCAACCGGAGAACAGGCCTTGGCACAGCAGGGGGAACAGCACGGGTCGCACGGCACGCCCGAGCTCGGCCGGCTGTTGCAGGACCTCGCCTCCGAGATGAACCTGCTCGGCCACGGCTTCGCCGCCGCCAGCGGCCTGCACACCACTGACGTCCAGGCCCTGCTCGCGATCATGCGCGCCGGTCCCGGGGCGTCGCCGGGCATCACCCCCGGGCGGCTCGGCGAGGAACTCGGCCTCTCCTCGGGCGCCGTCACCGCGATGCTCGACCGCCTGGAGCGGGCCGGGCACATCCGCCGCACCCGGGACGCGGCGGACCGCCGGCTGGTCCTGGTGCAGTACCTCCCGGGCGCCNCCACCGTGCTGACCATGACGATCACCGCCCTCGCCGCCGACCGTACCGGTGCCCGCCGGCTCGCCTCCGCCGCCTGGATGTTCGCGGGCGCCCTGCTCGGTGATCCGCCGGGCCATCCCGCCGAAGACCGCGGCGTGGAACGGCGCCACCGCCCACCAGTACGCGTGCCCGGCCAGCCCGCGCGGGTGGAACAGCGCCCGCTGCCGGTAGCGGCTGCCACCCGCCCCGTCCGGCGCGACCGCCAGCTCCAGCCAGGCCGGGCCGGGCAGCCGCATCTCCGCGCGCAGCCGCAGCAGCCGCCCCGGTTCGATCTCCTCCACCCGCCAGAAGTCCAGCGACTCGCCGACCCGCAGCCGCGCCGGGTCCCGCCGCCCGCGCCGCAGCCCCACCCCGCCGGCCAGCCGGTCGATCCAGCCGCGCACGGCCCAGCCGAGCGGGAAGGAGTACCAGCCGTTCTCACCGCCGATCCCCTCCACCACCCGCCACAGCGCGGCCGGATCGGCGTCCACCCGCAACTCCCGGACGTCCTGGTAGAGGCTGCCGCCGGCCCAGTCCGGGTCGGTGGGCAGCGGGTCGCTCGGAGCGCCGGGCAGCGAGGCGGAGGACCACCGGGTCGCGACCTCCGCGTCCCGGATCCGCCGCAGCGCGAGCCGCACCGCCGCGTCGAAGCCGAGGGCGCCGTCCGGCGGCCGCGGGACGTAGCGGTCGAGGTCGTGCTCGCCGCGGACGACCTCGTACCGCAGCGACTCCACCAGCGGCCGGGCGATCGAGCCCGGCACCGGTGTCACCAGGCCGACCCAGAGGCTGGAGAGCCGCGGGGTGAGGACGGGGACGGCCAGGATCAGCCGGCGCGGCAGGCCCGCCACCGCCGCGTAGCGCTCCATCATCCGCCGGTACGTCAGCACCTCGGGCCCGCCGATGTCGAACGCCCGGTTCACCCCGGCCGGCAGCGCGGCCGCCCCGACCAGCAGCCGCAGCACGTCCCGCACGGCGATCGGCTGGATCCGGGTGTCCACCCAGCGCGGGGTCACCATCACCGGCAGGCGCTCGGTCAGGTGGCGGAGCATCTCGAAGGAGGCCGACCCCGAGCCGATGATCACCGCCGCCCGCAGCTCGGCGGTCGGCACACCACTGCCGCGCAGCACCCGCCCGACCTCGACCCGCGAACGCAGGTGCGGCGAGAGCCGCCCGGACGGCACCCCGGCCGGGACCAGCCCGCCCAGGTAAACGATCCGCCGCACCCCCGCCCGGGCCGCCGCCCGCCCGAACGCCGCCGCGGCCGCCCGGTCGGTGGCCTCGAAACCGGCACCGGTACCGAGCGCGTGCACCAGGTAGTAGGCGACGTCGACCCCGTCGAAGGCCCCCTCCAGGCTCTCCTCCCGGGTCACGTCCCCGGCCGCGACCTCCACCCGGCCGCGCCACGGATGGTCCCGCAACCGGTCCGGGTCCCGGGCCAGACACCGCACCGCGTACCCCGCCCCGAGCAACTCCGGCACCAGCCGGCCACCGATGTACCCGGTGGCCCCGGTGACCAGACACCGCGGCGGTCCGGCACGAACGGGACTGTCGGCAACGCTCACGGCGGCTCCCGGAAGAAGGTCGACGGACGCCACGATGATCTCCGCACCCAACCGGCCCCGCACCGCCACCACCACCGCCCCCTGGCCCATCCGGCCCAACCCCGCGGCCGCGAGGCGTTCCTCGGCGCGCCGCCGGTCGGCGTGCCCGCCGCGCCGCCGGAGCAGGGATCGCCGGGGCCGCGCCCGACGGGTTCGGCACGCCGTCCGGACCGCCGCGAGCCGGTACGAGCCGTCCGGCGGGCGAGGGCGTCAGCGGCCGCACAGGGCGTCCACGGCGATGCGGGCCGTCGTGCCGCGACCTCGACGAAGCCGCTCCCGCCGGCCGTGATGACCCGCCTGCGCGCCCTGATGCGGGCCACCGTCACCGAGGGAACGGCGCAGGTGCTCGCCGACCTGCCCGTCGAACAGGGCGTCACCGGCGGCGGCTCGGCCGGCCCGATCCTGCACAGCCTGCTGTCCGCCCGTCCCCGGCGACCCGTCATGACCTCACCCCGCCGGCCGACACCCCCGCCCACCACCCGTCCCGCCCGGGTGCTCAGCCGGCATTGCCGAGGTAGACGTTGTAGCTGGTCACGGAGGGGATGGGGACGTTGAGCAGGCCCGCGGTCTCGGTGAGGGTTTCCTCCTGGGCCAGGACCCGGCCCGTGCCCGGGTCGACGATGAAGGTGTAGCGGGTGGGCAGGCCGCTCCCGTCCGAGCTCGCGGAGTACGCGACGCCCACCCGGCCGGCCCGGTCGGTCACGGTCCCGGTGACCTCAAGGCCCGGCAGCGAGGCGATCAGCTCCAGCACCGCGGCGCGCTGGCCGCCGGTCAGGGCGCGTTCGACGAGCAGGTCGTGGACCGCCTGCGAGGTCCCTCCCGGCCCATCGACACCAGGGGTGCGCCTGCGCAGCCAGTCCTTCAGCGCCTGGCCGTCCTGCGGTGTGCCGACGTCCTGGAGCGTGGGGTGGAAGGGGTCGGTGCGGGTCCTGTCCGACCCGCCGAGGCTGCGCCGTCTGACGACGAGGCCGGCCGGGCCGTCGAGGACCTCGTAGTCGTACGGGACGACGCGGGAGGTGACCTTCCCGCGGTCGTCGCGGGTGTTGAGCGACCACTGCTGCCAGTGCAGTCCCAGCGGGGTGAGGGGTGTCTCACCAGCCGCGCGGGCGGTGCGGGCGAGCTGCAGGAGTTGCGTGCGTGCGTCGGTGGACTCCTGCTCCGCCGTCAGGTGGTACGCCAGCGGCGCGGGGGTGGCGGCCTCGGCGGAGCCGCTGCCCCCCGGCAGCACGAGCAGCGCCGTCGCCACCGCCGACACGGTCGCGGCGGCGGCCAGGCCGACGATCAGGCGCCGCTGTCGGGCCCGCCCCGGTCGAACCTCCGCAGACTCCCTCACGACGTCGTGCAGGATCCGTTCGAGCACCGCCTCGGCCTCGCCCGGGGCCGACGTCTCTCCGGCCGCCGGATCGCTCGCGGCCATCGTCTTCTTGACCCGCCTCGCCGTACTCATCGCTCCACCTCCACCTTCCGCGTGTCCGTCGCCTCCGGCAGCGAGGAATCGGCCTCCAAGGCGTCCAGTGCCATCCGCAGCCGCTTCCGCGCCCGCAGGAGCCGCATCGAGAACACCGCCGTACCGCACCCCAGGGCCCGGGCGGCGTCCCTGACCGGGAGGCCTTCCCAGCCGATCAACGCAAGCACCTCCCGGTCGGCCGGAGACAGCCCCGACCACGCCCGATGGACGGCGTCACGGGCCGCGACCTGCTCTCCCACGTCGCGCGCGGTGGCCACGGTCACCGACTCGCCGGCCCGCACCGCCGCCAGCGCGCTCTCCCGCGCACGGAGGTGGTTGGCGACGGTCTTGCGCGCGACGCCGTACAGCCAGGGCAGCACCGTCGAACGGGGACGGTCCCCGAAGCGCCGCCACACCGTGGTGAAGACCTCGGCCGTCACATCCGCGGCGTCCCCCGGCGCCACCCGCCGGCGGACGTAGCGGTAGACCGCTGTGTGGTGCGCGCCGTAGACGGCCCGGAACTCATCCTCTTCCCCCAAGGCCTCTCCCCAGTTTGGATCCCGCCCTGTATGTGTCGGGACGGCGGCGGATCTAACCACTCGCCCTTGGATCGATTCCTTGACACCGCCCGGGCCGGCTCCGTCACCGCAGCGCCCGTCACGGCCGCCTGGCGTGGTGTCAGCCCTGGTCGTCGCTCCGCTCGGGCGGAGCCGGCGGGAACGGGCCGGTACCGGTGTGCTCGCCGGTGTTCTGGTGTTCGGTCGTCGATGGTCGGCGCGCTACGCGCCCTCTGCGGGCGGCGGCGCTCAGGTGCTCCCGGTGTGGTGGCGGGGGCATCGGGCGGGTGGGGTCGCCCGGACGGCGTAGTGGGGTGGTTTCGGGTGGCGGGGTGGGGCCGGGCCGGTCCGGGTCGGATCCGCGTAGGGAGGAGGAGGCCCTTGGTCCCGCCGGTTCAGCCCCTTGGCCCCTGGCGGATCGCCCGGTCGGGGGAGATGCTCCTGGTACAGCCGATCGGACGACAGGGGTCCGGTCGGACCACGCCTTCGGACGAGGTGAACCGGCGTGCGGCATGCCACCGTCGAATCAGTGATGACCAGTCCCGTGGTCCAGGTCGCCCTCCAGACCGGATTCCGGGAGATCGTCGCGTTGCTGGCCGAGTACGACATCACCGCCGTGCCAGTGGTGGACGGCGACGGCCGGCCGCTCGGGATCGTCTCGGAGGCGGACCTGCTGCTCACCCTGGCCGCCCAGGAGGACCAGGGGAGCCACATGCCGCCGCCGGACCTTTCCCGGACCGGCCCAGGCGGCGCGGTCACCGCCGCCGATCTGATGTCCGGCCCGGTGGTGTGCACCACCCCGGGCGCCAGCGTGGTCGCGGCGGCCCGGCTGATGAACCGGCACGGCGTGAAGCGGCTTCCGGTGCTGGACGAGGACGGCCGGGTGTTCGCCATGGTCAGCCGGGGCGACCTGCTGCGGGTCTTCCTGCGCGAGGACCGGGTGATCCGCCGGGAGATCGTGGAGGAGGTGCTCGGCCGGGTCGAGGGCGTGAGCCCTTCCCAGGTGGGCGTCGAGGTCGACCAGGGGCGGGTGGTGCTCAGTGGCACCGTGCCCGAGCCGCACCTCGTCGCGATCGTGCTGAACCTCTGCCGCTCGGTCGACGGCGTGGTGTCGGTGACCGACCGGCTGAGCGCCGACTCCTTCGGCGGCCTGGGCCCCGAAGACGGCGCTCCGGGCGGGCCGGGGGGCGCGCATGACGGTGACGCGCGCGGGGACGACGCGCCTGCGCCCATCCTCTGAGCCCGCACGCCCGCGCGCCCGGGCCCGTCCCGCACCCTTGACCGTGAACTGGGCTGGACCCGGAGCGTCCGGTTCGAATACTGCGCAGCGTGGCGGGTATCTCACCCAGCGTGTGCGGCGGTAGTGGGCCGCCGCGCCGCCGGGTACCGGGGAGGCAGCCGTGGCCGTCGTGTTCGACGCGGACTTCACATCGACCAGCCAGTGGGTCGCGGGGCGCAGCAGCGCCTATCCCCGGATGGGGCCGACCAACCGGGGCGACCACAAGCTCGACTTCCTCAGCCGCGCCCACTGCCCGGACGGACTGTTCACCGCGACCCGGCGGTTCGGCGGGGACCTGTGGACGTGCAACCTGCTCACCACCGAGGGCAGCCCGGAGGGCTTCCAGGTCCGCACCGGTGACGCGCTGAGCGCGCGGGTCACGCTGCCCGTCGAGCTGGGGGCCTGGCCGGCGATCTGGACGTGGCGGGAGGGCGGCAACGAGATCGACGTGTTCGAGTACCACCCCGACAACCCGGACCTGCTGGAGATCTCCAACCACGTCCGGGGCGGCTACCGGTACTGGCACGGGGCGGACGCGGGCATAGCCCCCGGCGCCACCTTCGACATCCGGACGGTCTTCGGCGCGCACTCGGTGGACTGGTTCGTCGACGACACCCTCGTCCACGCCGACCGCCGGGGCGTGGGCGCCGACTGGCACGCCTATCTGATCGTCAACCTCTCGGTCTCGGACGGCACCTACCACGCCCGCCCGCCGGCCTTCGGGCCGGAGCGGCTCGCCTGGACCTGCCACAGCCTGCAGGTCGAGCGTGGCGACCCTGACCCCGGACCGTCGCCACGTACGTGACCCCGGTGTGGGGGACGGGGGATGGGGGCCGGGGGCTGGGGGCCTGGGTCAGCGGTCGGGCGGGAACATCGCCGTGATCAGGCCGCGCGGTCCCGAGCGCTGGAACCAGACCACCCGGCGGTACGGGCCGATGTACGCGGGGTGCGTGACGTAGAGGTCGTCGCGCGGCGCGGACTCGTTGCCCGGCGCGAGCGCGGCGTCCACCGCGTCGGCGGCGATGGACCGCAGCAGCGCGTGCGCGGTCGACGCGGCCGCGGCGGGGGCGATGGCCAGCGCGGTCAGCTCGAACCAGAGCGCCGTCGAGACGTAGCCGATGAGGGAGTGGCCGAGGGAGGGGTGGGGGCGGTGGTCCTGGTAGCGGAGCAGCACCCCGGCCGCGACGAGGCGCTCGCGGTCGTCGGCCGGCGGGTGGTGGTTCATGGGGCGAACGGTACCCGGCGCGGTTCGGGCGGGCCCGGCTCCCGGGATCTACGGTCCGCCGGGTGTCGGTCGGCGTGTGGTCGCGGGTCGCTTCGAGCCGTGTCGCCCGTCCTGGCGGTGCCCGGTTCTCACGTCGCTCCGACGGTCGGGGGCGCACGATGGTGGTGAGGCGCCGATCGCCCCGGGCACGGGCCGGCCGTCACGGCCGCCGTCCGCCGGCCGGGGCGGTGAGGAGGTCGTGATGACGTACTGGAACGGCCATGGCTACGGACACGGGTTCGGCGGCTGGGGTCTGGGGCTGATGGCGTTGGGGCTGTTGCTCGTGCTGTTGGCGCTGGTGGCCGTCACGGTGGTCCTGGTTCGGCAGTCGCGGACGCCCGGGCCGCCGTCCAAGGGGGTGTGGGCCGCGGGGCCGTCGGGTCCGGGGTCGGGGTCGGGACCAGGGCCGGGTGGGGTGCCGCCGGTGCCGTTGCCCGAGCAGGTGCTCGCGGAGCGGTTCGCGGGCGGTGAGATCGACGCGGAGGAGTACCGGCACCGGCTGGGGGTCCTGCGCGAGGCGGGTGGCGGGCCGGTGCCCGGTGGACCGCCGGGTCCGCCTCCCGCGCCGCCGTCCGGCCCGCCGCCTGTTCCGCCGCGTCCGCCCGAGGGGCCGGCCGGCTGACGCCGTGGGGCCCCGCCGCGTACCTGCGCGACGGGGCCCCACCGGGTATCGGCAAGCCGACTGACCGACTGACCGACTGGCCGGCTCGCCGACTACTCGACGACGAGCTCAACCGGGATGTTGCCCCGGGTGGCGTTGGAGTACGGGCACACCTCGTGCGCCTTCTTGACCAGCAGCTCGCCGGTCTCGCCCGCGAGCGCCTCCGGCAGCTCGACCCGCAGCACCACGGCGAGGCCGAAGCCCTCGCCGTCCCGGCCGATGGACACCTCGGCGGTCACCGAGACGTCGCCGGTGTCCACCTTCGCCTGCCGGCCGACCAAGCCGAGCGCGCTGGCGAAGCAGGCGGCGTAGCCGGCCGCGAACAGCTGCTCCGGGTTGGTGCCCTGCCCGCTGCCGCCGAGGCCGGGCGGCATCGCCAGGGCGAGGTCGAGCTGCCCGTCCGAGCTGACGGCGCGGCCCTCCCGGCCGTTGGCGGTGGCGACTGCGGTGTAGAGCGCGTCCATGTCCGTTCCCTTCCGTCCTGCGGTGCGAAGTCTCGGTCCGGCGGCCCGGGCGGGCTGCCTGCCGGGACAAGTAGAGCACGCAATTCAATTGCGCACAACTTAATCGCGTGTGCGCCGTCGCTACCATGGAGCCATGACCGAGCCGACGGAGCCGTCCGACCCGCGTGACCTGCCCGACCCGTCCGACCTGCCCGACGACGCCGATCTGCTCCGCCTGGACCGGCAGATCTGCTTCTCGCTGAACGCCGCCTCCCGCGCCTTCGGGGGCGTCTACCGGGTGCTGCTCAAGGACCTCGGCCTGACCTACCCGCAGTACCTGGTCATGCTCGTCCTCTGGGAGCGCGGCGACCTGCCGGTCAAGCGGATCGGCGAGTACCTCAGGCTCGACTCGGGCACCCTCTCCCCGCTCCTCAAGCGGCTGGAGGCGGCCGGCCTGGTGCGCCGCGAGCGCAGCCCCGAGGACGAGCGCTCGGTCACCGTCAGCCTCACCGACGAGGGCTCCGCCCTGCGTGAGCGCGCCGGCCGGGTGCCGCGCCGCCTGCTCGCCGCCACCGGCCTGCCCGTCGAGGAGCTCACCGCGCTGCGTGCCCTGCTGGACCAGGTCACCCTCGCCCTCGACACCGCCGTCCCGGAGCTCGCAGCCAAGGACTGACGCCCGCCCCGC
>NZ_BAAAKJ010000205.1:9263-11558 GCF_039527695.1 Kitasatospora putterlickiae | reverse complement strand
GCGCGCCGACGACCTGCCGGCCGAGGTCGGACCACTGCGTCCCGGCGCTCCGGTGGGGCGTCGCCTGCGAGGCCAGGCTGATCCCGCCGGCGCCGTTGCGGATGGCCACGGTCGTCCGGCCGTCGGCGCCGGTCACCGCGGAGACGCCCTCCAGGCCGGCCGGGCCGCCCAGCGACTCGGGTGTGGTGGTCCAGGAGCCGTTCGGCCGCATGGGGCGGGTGACGACCTGTCCGGTGCCGGCCTGGTGGAAGAAGAGCGCCAGCCGGCCGTCGGCGGCGCGGCTCACGGTGAGCGGCCCGGCCGGTGCGGGGCCGAGGAAGGCGGGGTCCCGGACGAAGGGGCCGCCGGGTGCCGACTGCCGCCAGTGCCCGATGCCGTCCGTGGTCGGCGCGAACAGTTCGATCCGGCCGTCGGCGGCGAGGACGGCGGCCAGGCCGTCCCGTACCCGGGTGCCGCCGAGGTCGGTCCAGTCGGCCGGCCAGCCGCCGTCCGGCATCTGGCCCAGCGCGCTGACGCCACCGCCCGTGTTGCGGACGAAGACGGTCAGCCGCCCGTCGCCGCCGAGGACCGGGACGGGGCTGCCGGTGAATCCGGGGATCGCGGGGTCGGTGGCGCCGAGCACCGTCCACTCGCCCCAACCGCCCGGGGTCTGGCTGGCCGCGGTCTGGGTGGTCGCGGTCTGGGCGACGGTGACGATCCGGTCGTCGCTCAGCCGGATGCCGAACAGGTGGATCAGCCCGGCGGCGTCCCGCACCACGCCGAGCGCCGGCGCCAGGCCCTCACCGCCGGGCACGGCCACCGGTCCGCTCCACTCGCCGCCCGGCACGGACTCGCGCCAGGCCTGCACCTGGTTGTCGAGCACCGCGAAGGCGTTCAGCGTGCCGGTGGCGTCCTGGGCCGCCCAGGCGGTGCCGTTCGACCACCGCGGATACTGCCGGGACGGGAAGGCCGCGTAGAAATTCGGCTCCTCCGGATTCGGCAGCGGGTCGTACGCGCCGGAATACCAGCCGCCGGCCGAGGGGATCTTCGGACCGAGGTAGGAGAGAAAGGTCTTCCTTTTCTCCTTCGCGGCACTCGCGGGCAGATTCGGCGGGTCCATCCGGACGTTGTAGTCGCGGTAGTTACGGAGTATCACCCGGCCTTTTCCGTCCGGTCCGTGATAACCGAGTGCGGCCTTTCCGGCGAATCGCGCGGCGGCGATGTGGTCGTTGTGGTCGGCGGGATTGAGCGGATCGCGGCTGTACCCGTACGGCACGCGCGGGTCCTGGGCGCGCAGCACGGTCGGGCGGAACCGTTCCATCAGTTCGGTGAGCGCGGCCACGAGTTCGTCGTGGGTGTAGTCCTGGTTCGCGTACGCGGCGTCGCACTCCCCGTCGGCGGGCAGGCTGCCGAGCGTGGCCTGGTGCGAGGGGCCGCCCGGGCCCTCGTTGAAAAGGGTGTCGAGGGTGGCCTGGTGCTCGCCGCCGGGGTAGTTCGTGTCGCCGCCCTCGTGCAGCCTGAGGAACACCAGCTTGATCTGCGGCGCCTGGTCCAGGGTGTCCACCTGAACGGTCTTTCCGCCGGCGAGTCGTAGGGCGGCGGTGTGCCAGGTGGGATCGGCCACGCCGGCCAGGCGGGCGTGCGCGGCCCGGGCGCCGGCGTTCCGGCTCTCGGAGTAGGCGCACGGGCCGGCGAACGTGGTGCCCGTCGTCTCGCCGCCGGTCAGGAAGACGGTGACGGATGGCGCGGCGTACTGCCGGTTCAGGTCCGGGGTCATGAAGAGGATGTCGTCGTCCTGGTGCGCGACGATCTGCAGGAACGATTCGTCGCCCTTTGCGCCGCCGGCCGTGGCGGACGCGGATGCTTCGACGAGTTCCGTCGGGGACGCGTGGACCGGGGCCTGCGGCGTGCTCAGGGCGACGGCCAGTACCGTCCCCAGAATTTTCGGAAATCGCATCGCACCCCCGGTCTCCTCGCCCCCGAGCAGGAGATCGGTGGTATCGCCTGGTGGGCCCGGAACGGACTATCCCCAAGGCGATCGCCCGGCGTCAAATCCCGGCCGCCGAACCCCGCCGATCGTCGGGGGTGCGGCCCGGACGTGCGCTGGCAAAACGCCCTTCGCCCACCAAACGATGCAGGGCGGGCATTGCTGTAGATATGGGTGAAAAACGGGCATCGGGTGAATGGATCACGCGAATGGATCGCGCCCGCGGGAGATCCGTGTGCGGACGTTCCGGTCGGTGCCGCCGCGATATCGGGTGGCCGGGAACTCCGTTCCGCGGCGCTCCGGCGATGGACATGCCGACGCCCGGCCGG
>NZ_BAAAKJ010000205.1:0-9235 GCF_039527695.1 Kitasatospora putterlickiae | reverse complement strand
GCGTTCAGGTGGTGGTGGCGGAAGCGGCGGCCGTCAGCCGGCGGTCCGCTCGTTCAGGCAGAGGATGTTGCCCTCGCTGTCCTTGAACCAGGCGGCGCGCATGCCCTCGGCCTCCGCGACGCCGTTGACGGTCGTCAGCCCGGGCATGTCGTACTCCTCGAACACGACGCCCTTGCCGCGCAGCGCGGTCATCTCGGCGTCCAGGTCGGGGACCTTGAAACTGGCCAGGGTGTGGGCGGCCTGGCCGCCGCTGGGTGTCTCGTAGATGCCGAACTCGGTGCCGCCGCACTCGAAGGTCAGGTCGCCCTCCGGACCGGCGTCGGTGAGTTTGAGGCCGAGGGTGTCGGTGTAGAAGGACTTCGCCCGGGCCAGGTCGGCGGCAGGGATGATCGCCACCAGGGGTGCGTCTCCAAGCATGCTGATCGCCTCCTCGTCCCTCCAGCGTAGGTACGCCGGGCCGTCGGTGGCCACGCCGGACGCCCACCGGACGCCAGGCGTGTCCCGGCGTGTCCGGCGGGCGACGGCGCGTCACGCCGGGGCGCTGTGCCCGGGCGTCACGCCGGGGCGAGCCGCCAGAGCGACGTCACCTCGGCGGCGCGGGCGGCGCGGAGTGGATCGGCGGCCCGGACCTCGGTGCGGCGGGCCGCCTCGGTCGCCCGGCGGTGCCGGGGGCGGGCGTCGAGGCGGCCGACGACCCGCAGACCGGCGGCCGCGAAGGCGGCGTGCAGGTCGGCGCGCGAGCGCAGGCCCAGGTGTTCGGCGAGGTCGGAGAGGACCAGCCAGCCCTCCCCGCCGGGTGCGAGCCGCGTCGCCAGCCCGTCGAGGAAGCCGTGCAGCATCCGGCCGCCGGAGTCGTACACGCCCTGTTCGAGGGCGGAGGTCGGCTCCGCCGGCAGCCACGGCGGATTGCAGACCACCAGCCCGGCCCGCTCGCCGCCCGGCGGGTAGAGGCCGGTGCCGGCCGGCCGGACGCGGTCGGCCAGGCCCAGTCGGTGCGCGTTGTCGCGGGCGCAGACCAGGGCGCGCGGATTGGCGTCGGTGACCAGCACCCGTCCGACCCCGCGCCGGGCCAGGACGGCTGCCAGCACCCCGGTGCCGGTGCCGAGGTCGAACGCGGTACCGGCGTCGAGCGTGCCGCCCGGTGCCGCGACGGGCAGCGGCGCCCGGGCCACCAGGTCGACGTACTCGCCGCGGACCGGGGAGAACACGCCGTAGTGCGGGTGAACCCGCGCCCCGAGCGCGGGCACGTGCACGCCACGCTCGCGCCACTGCCGAGCGCCGAGGACGCCGAGCAACTCCCGCAGGGCGACCACGCGGGGCGCGCCGGCCGGGCCGTAGGCCTCCCGGCAGGCCCGCCGGACGTCGGGCGCGCGCCGCAGGAGGAGGGCGTGGTCGGCCTCCAAGCGGACCGTGAGGCGGCTGAGCAGCCGTGCGGTCCGGGCGCGTTCCCGCCGCTGCTCCCGGAACGCCTCGGCGGGGGCGGCCACGCCTGCGGCGCGTGGTCGGTGCGCGGCGCGTGCGGCCCGCCGGGTGAGGGCGGTGAGCAGTTGCCGGGCACCGTGGTAGTCGCCCTGCCACAGGACGGCGACGTCCTCCGAGGCCAGACGGTAGGCGGTGTCCGCCGACAGCCGGTCATCGGCGAGGATGACGCGCCCGGGCGGCGGCGTGCCGTTCTCGCTGTGCCACCGGGTGGCCAGGCCGGTGAACGGGATGACGGTGTCGGCGGTGGTGACGGCGGTAAGGGTGGTGGTGTGCGCGTTGGTGCGGGTGGTTCCGGGCACCGGGGCTCCTCGTGGTCGAACGTGCGGGGGCACGAAGAACACGCCGACGAGGAGGGGAGCGACGCTGGGTCAGACGAGAGGTGGCTCCCCGGTCGGCGTGCGGACCGACGAGTCGCCGAGCACCAGGCCCGGTACGGCGCAGCCTGTCATGAGCAGCCCTTTCCTTGGGGTCACCCTCTTAGGGATCACGGTCACGCTGTCACGCGGCGCAGTCGCTCCGCAACTGGTTTTCTCGCCCGAGACGTCGTCAGCAGCCGCTCCCTGCCAGGTGTCCCGGGGCGAGGCGGGACAGGGCGGGCCGCTGAAGCGCCTGCCCGGCGGCCTCCCGCAGGCCGGGGTCGCTACCAGGTGTGCGGAATCCGCTCCAGGACGCCGCCCGCGAAGACGTCGTACAGCGGCAGGGTCTCCAGGTGGACGTAGCCGATGTGGCAGTCGCAGACCGGGAGCGGGCAGGGGCGCGCGGAGAGCCGGGGCCGGTAGGTGCCGTCGTAGAGGTTGCCGAGTTCCTCACTGACGAAGTGGCAGCGGCGGACGGTGCCGTGGCCGTCGACCGAGAGGACGGACTCGCCGGTGCGGCAGGGGCGGCCGGCGCTGGGGTGGGCGTGCCGGCTGAAGCCGAAGTGCGGGTCGAGGGCGCTCCAGTCGGCCGCCTCGGCGTCGGTGTAGGTGTAGCCCTCGGCGGCGTTGATCCAGAGGTAGACCGCCGGGGACAGCTCGGCGCGCAGCCGCCGGGCCGCCGCCAGGTGCTCCGGCTGCCCCACCACCCCGATGCTGTACCGCGCGCCCAGGGCGTCGAGTTCCCGGCACTTGGCGAGGAAGCGGTCGTGGTCGACCTGGCCGGGGTGGTAGGTGACCCAGAGCGCGAGGGTGGCGAGGTCCGCCTCGGCGAGCCAGTCGGTGCGGCAGCTGAGGTTGGTCTGGATGGCGACCCGCCGGACGTGCGGCAACCGGCTCAACCCCACCATGGCGCGCCGGTACCAGGACCGCACCAGCCCCTCGCCCCAGGGGGTGAACAGCACCGAGACGGAGTCGCCGGTGCCGGCCCGGTCGGCGACCCAGCCGGTGAACCGCTCCAGGGCGGCGCGGTCGGCGCGCAGCTGTTCGGGCGTGTCGCGCCGCTTGGCGAACGGGCAGTACGGGCAGTCGTAGTCGCAGGAGGCCAGTGGGCCCCGGTAGAGCAGGGTGAGGTCGAGGGATCGCCCGGCCGGGCCGTCGGCGGCGGCCGGACCGGGAGCGGGCATGCCGAGGAAGGTCACTTGGCCTCGTATTCCGCCATCAGCGCGCGCACCTCGGGCGAGAACAGCATCGGCCCGACGGCGTCGGAGTGCGCGAGACCTTCGGGGGAGAGCCGAAGGACGTCACCGGGGCCCTCCGCAAGCCAGCCGCGGGCCGCGAACGCCGCGAGTTCGGCCGGGAAGTCCTCGGCGGGGGTGCCGCCGAAGCGGGCCCGGTACTCGGCGAGCGTGAGCCCCTCCGCCTGGAGCAGCGACTGCACGAGGTGCCGCCGACGCGCCTCGGCCGGGGTCATCGCCCGGCCGACCACCGCGCGGTCGAAGGTCTCGGTGGCCACGTAGTCGTCGATGATGCTGCGCACCTCCGTGGCGTCCACCGCGTAGTCGAAGGAGTAGTGCAGCCGGGACGTGTAGGAGCGGGCGCCACAGCCGAGGCCGACCATGCCGTCGGTCTGGCAGGCGTACTCGCTCACCCCGGCCTGCGGCGCGGCCGCCCGGCGGAACATCCGCATCGACACCTGCTGGTAGCCGTGGGCGAGCAGGTGGTCGCGGCCGGCCCGGTAGAGCGCCAGCCGCCGGGCGTCCCACTGGGCCGGGCTCTCCGCCTCCCCGCGCCGGGCCAGGCCGGTCAGCGGGCGTACGTAGAGCGGGTAGAGGTACAGCTCCTCGGGCTGCCAGAGCAGCGCGGCGTCCAGCGAGTGGAGCCAACTGGCCTCGGTCTGACCGTCGATGCCGTAGATGAGGTCGATGTTGAGCACCGGGAACCCGGCGTCGCGGATCCGGCCCAGCGCGGCCTCGACGTCGGCGCGCTTCTGCGGACGGACCGCCGAGCGGGCCTCCGCGTCGACGAAGGACTGCACGCCCAGGCTCAGCCGGGTGGTGCCGCGCTCGGCGAGCACCGCGAGGCGGTCGGCGGTGGCGGTGGCGGGGGAGGCCTCGACCGACAGCGGCACCGCCCGCAGGTCCGCGCCCATCCGGTGCTCGGCGATGTCGCAGAGCCGCTCCAGTTCGGCGGCGCTCAGGTAGGTGGGGGTGCCGCCGCCGAACGCGGCGAGCGCGAACCGGGCGCCCTCGTCCAGCGCCGCGCGCACGGCGCCCGCCTGCCGGTCGAGGGCGTCCAGGTAGGCGGTGGTCAGACCGTCCGGACCGCCGATCCGGGTGAACAGGTTGCAGAAGCCGCAGCGCACCTCGCAGAACGGGATGTGCAGGTAGAGCGAGAGCGCGTGCTGCGACTCGCCCGCCCACAGCTCGCGCAGCGGCGGGCGGTCGGGCAGCTCGCGGTACGCGGTCTTGTGGGGGTAGGCGTAGACGTACGACTGGTACGGACGCTCGGTGGCGGGTGCCGGTGCGGGCGTGGGCGTCGCGTCCTGGGCCGGCCGGGCGGGGGCGGTGGTCATGCGGTCTCCTCGGCGGGCGTGGCGGACGGCGGGGTGCTCGCGGGGAGCGTGAAGTGGGCGTACGGCACCGTCCAGACCACCTCGTGGCCGATCCGGTGGCCGGTGTAGCCGTCCTCCCCGTAGGCCGTGCCGTGGTCCGAGCAGACGATCGCGAAGCACGGCCGGCGCGCGCTCATCGCCGCGAACAGCCGGCCGATGTGGGCGTCCACGTACTCCAGGGCGGCGGCGTGGCTCGCCCGGCTGTCACCGTGCTCGCGCGTCGCGCCCGGCAGGTGGAACCAGTTCGGCTGGTGCAGCGCCGAGACGTTGACGAAGAGGAAGAGCGGCTGTCCGGCGGGCTGCTCGGCGGCGACCCGCTCCGCGCGGGCGACCTGCTCCTCGAAGGAGGTGGGCGAGGGCACGCCCATCTCCGGTGACCAGTGGCTCTCCTGGAAGAGCCCGGGCAGCACCGAGCCCAGCGGCCCCTGCTTGTTGAAGAAGCCGACGCCGCCGACGCAGACGGTCCGGTAGCCGGCGGCGGCGAGCGCGCCCGGCAGGTCCGGGGCGTCGAACACCCAGGTGCGCGGCGCGGTGCTCTCCGAACCGGCGAACCGGGCGGCGAACAGGCGCGGGTGCGGCCCGTCGGGCGAGGCCGGGGTCGGCAGGAAGCCGGCCAGGATCGCCTGGTGGGAGGCGTAGGTGAAGCTGCCGGGGGAGTGCCGCCGCTCCCAGCGCCCGCCGGGCAGGTGGGCGGCCAGGTGGGGGATCCGTCCGGCGGCGGCCAACTCCTCGGCGACGTCGAAGCGCAGGGTGTCGAGCGTGACGAGCAGCAGGTCGTGGCTGCCCACCACGGCGTTCATGTCGGGGGAGTCGGCCGGGACGGCGGGGGCGTGGGTGCTGGGCTGGTGGTTCATCGAGGCTGTTCCGTACGTGGGTGGATCGTCGGTTCCGGGGTGGCGGGCGGCGCGGGGGCGGCGCCGAGCGCGGCGAGTTGGGCGGCGTAGGTGTCGAGGCCCTCGGCGGGCCCGCCGGGCAGTCCGGTGAGGCCGGGCAGCAGGTCGCCGAAGGCGTTGACCTCGCCGACCACCGTCCGCCGCCAAGCGGCGGTGGGCAGCACGTCGACACCGACCACCGGGGAGTTCGGGAAGCACGCGGCCGCCCGCTCCGCCGTCTCCAGGAGGTCCGGCCAGGCCGGTCCGGCGGCCTCCCGGGCCAGCTCCAGGCTGCCCCGGGCGCCGCCGAGGTGAAGGTTGGTCATCGGCTGGGCGCTGGTGCGGACCACGGCGTGGGTGGCCCGGCCGGCGACCACGACGACCCGCAGGTCGGCCGAGCGGCCCGTCTGGGAGGACTTCGGGACCCACTGCTCGACGTGCAGGCCGTCCGGGGCGAGCCGGTCCACCAGCTCCGCGACCAGCCGTTCCTCCCGGTAGCGGCGGACCCGCAGCGAGTTGTACAGCCGGCCGTCGGTGAGCTCCACCGAGGTGGTGGCGCGCAGCTGGCCGCGCGGCCCGAACTCCAGCGCCACCACGCCCGACGCGGAGGAGCCGTGGGAGGGCTTGACGAAGACCCGGCGCAGCCCCTCGGCGTCCAGCCGGGCCCGGAGGTCCTCCCAGCCCGCGACCGCGGCCCCGCCAAGGGCGCGCGGCACCGGCACCCCGGCGCGCGACAACAGCGCGTGCGCCCGCCGCTTGTCGAACATCACGGCGATCTCCTCCGGGTCGCCGAGCAGCCGCACCCCGGGGGCCCGGGCCAGCGCCCGCAGCGCGGCCGTCACCCCGGCGTACCAGGCGGCGCCGCCCTCGACCCGGGTCGGCGCGAAGCCCGCGCCGAGCGCCGGTCCGCGCAGCAGCGCGTCCACCGCCTCCTCCTCGCCCGGCGACTCGATCCGCAGCACGGCGCCCTCGGGCAGCCGGTACGTGCCGCGCAGCAGATCGAGCCAGGGCAGCACGGTGGGCTCGGGCAGCCCGGCGGCCCGGGCGGCGGCCGCGAACAGCGTCACCCGGCGGTGGCCGGGGTTGCCGAGCACGGTCAGCCGCCCGTCCGGCGGGAGCCGGTGCCCGGGCCGGGCCGGGAACGGTGCCCGGCCGGCGCTCTGGGGGATCGTCGTCAGCATCGGTGCCCGCCTACTCGGCCACCGCGACGTAGCGCCACTCGTCCTCGTCGTCCTCCTCGGCCTCCGAGAGGTCGACGTCCACGCCCGGCAGTGCCTGGCGCACCCGCTCCTGCATGGCGTCGGTGAGGTAGTGGTGGTGCAGGTCGAGGGACTTGAGGTGGGTGAGCGGCTGGCCCTCCAGCAGCGCCGCCGCGCCCTCGTCGCTCAGCACCCCCATCGCCAGGCTCAGCGACTCCAGCCGGGGCACCACCGGGGCGTGCGCGACGGCGGCGGCGATCTCGTCCTGGAACTCGCTGTTCTCCAGCCCGAGGTGGCGCAGCGACGGCAGGCGGGTGCCGGCCAGGATCGGCGCGATGTCGTCGATCGTCGCGTCGCCGCCGTACTCGTCGACGCCGAACCACAGCTCCAGGCGCTCCAGCGCGGGCAGCTCGCTCGCCGCGACCGCCCGCACCACGTCGTCCGGCAGCCCGCCGGACTCGAACCGCAGGGTGGTCAGCCGCCCGTGCTGCACCGGGTTGAGCACGAGCCCGTTGCCGCCGCGCACCACCAGGTCGGTCAGCTGCGGGAACGCCTTCAGCACCGGGGTGACGTCCGACATCTCCAGCCAGGAGATCTCACAGTCCTCGGACGTCACGTCGGCGATGAACAGCGCCTCCAGGGCGGGGAAGCGGTCGGCGTCGGCGACGACCCGTTCGAGCGTCTCGCGCACCGGCACGTAGTCCCGCACCCACCAGGGGCCGATCAGCAGGACGCGGACGGCGGCGGGGTCGACCGCGTCGAGGAAGGCCGACCACAGCTCGTCGAAGCCGTGCTTGGAACCGTAGCCGACGGACAGCCGCCAGGCGACGGCGTCCGCCGCCGGCAGTTCGTCGGTCAGCCCGCGCCGATCGTGCCGGCCGGGCTCGCGGAGCGAGAGGTTGACGACCGGCAGCTGGAGGAAGTGGTCGCCGAGCTTGGTGATGAACACGGGTGCCCCCCTGGGCGGCATGACTGGCTGGTACTGGAGCGGGTGGTGGAGGAGCGGGCCGGCGCGCGGACTACTCGGCCACGGCGACGTACTGCCACTGGTCGTCGGGCTTGCCGGGCTCGGACAGGTCGAGCGCCACCCCGGGCAGGGACTCGCGCAGCCGCTGCTGCATGGCCTCGGTGAGGTAGTGGTGGTGCAGGTCGAGGGACTTGAGGTGGGTGAGCGGCTGTCCCTCCAGCAGCGCCGTCGCGCCCTGGTCGGTGAACACGCCCATCGACAGGTTCAGCGACTCCAGCCGGGGCACCACCGGGGCGTGCGCGACGGCCGCGGCGATCCCGTCCTGGAACTCGCTGTTCTGCAGGCCGAGGTGGCGCAGTGCGGGGAAGCGCGCGCCGTCCAGGAAGGGCTCCAGGTCGGCCAGGACGGTGGTGCCGCCGTAGTTCTCCACCCCGAGCCAGAACTCCAGGCGCTCCAGCGCGGGCAGTTCGCTCGCCGCGACGGCCCGCGGCACCTCGCCGGGCAGGCCGCCCGACTCGAACCGCAGCGCCCGCAGGTGCTCGTGCCGCACCGGCTGGAACAGGGTGGTCCCGCCCTCCTCCGGCTCGTCGCAACCGCCGCGCACGACCAGTTCGGCGAGCAGCGGGAAGGCCGTCAGCACCGGGCTCACGTCGACCATGTCGATCCAGGAGATCTCGTTCTCCTCGTACGTGATGTCGCCGATGAACAGGCCGCGCAGGGCGGGCAGCCGCTCGGCCGCGCCGAGGATCGCGGCCAGCGGCTCGGCGAAGCTCTCCGGCCCGTCCTGCGACCACTCGCCGACCACGACGGCGGTCACCCGGGAGACGTCCACGCGGTCCAGGAACTGCTGCCAGCGGGTTACCCAGTCCTGGTCGGCCTCGAACTCGATGGCGATCTTCCAGGCCGCGGCGGCCGGCTCGGGCAGCTCGGCGCCCTCGTCGACGGCCGCGACGAAGTCGAAGACGGGGAGGCCGTGGAACGCCTCGATGTGGTTGTTGACCGTCATGCGCTGCTCCTCGGGAGGTCGGTGCGGGCCGAACAAGTGTCTACCAGCCCTGACTGACAAACCGGTGTCCGGGGCACCGCCCGGGCGCGTTGCCCCGCTCTTCGCGCACGTCCCGTCGGCCCCGTCCGGCACGGTCGTCACCCGGGTACCGGGCGTCATTGTCAGACCCCTGTCCTATGGTCCGTGGCGTGGGATTCCGACACGTCGTCGAGCCGGCGAGGGAGAGCTGATGTTCCGTCAGGGAGATGTGTTGATGGTGCCGGTGGAGGAGTCGGCGGTGCCGTCCCGGGTGGGGTCGCTGGCCGCGCAGCCCAGGGACGCGCGGGGCCGGCTGGTGCTGGCGCTGGGCGAGGTCACCGGGCACGCGCACGCGGTGGTCGGTCCGGGCGAGCTGCGGCGCGAGTCCGGCCCTTTCGGCACGGCGTGGCTGCACCTACCGGAGGGCGGCCGGGTGGTGCACGAGGAGCACGCGGCGATCCCGCTGCCCAAGGGCTGGTACCGGGTGGTCCGCCAGCGCGAGTACACGCCGGGCGCGGTTCGCGTGGTCGCGGACTGACGGACGGCGGCGCGCCGGGGCGCGCGGACCGGGGACAGGGATCGGGGCGGGCGCGCGGCGCCCGCGGCACGGCCGGGCGGGGTGCCCGGGCGGGAACGGAGAGTGTGATGGTGACTGGACAGACGGCACCCGTCCCCGCGGCGGGCGGGACGAGCGAGGCGACCACCCGCTGGCGGGCGGCGGCCG
>NZ_BAAAKJ010000204.1:7709-8553 GCF_039527695.1 Kitasatospora putterlickiae | reverse complement strand
CCGTCGAAGTAGTAGGAGAGCAGCCCGCGCGCGAGCCCGGCCCGCTCGGCGACCTCGGCGGGGTTCGGCCCGTGGCTGTGCGGGGTGGAGTTGATCAGGCCGAAGACGGCGTGCACGGACGCCCGGGCGACCGGCTCGGCCGTCGGGGCCGCGAGCGGCGGGTAGGCCTGGCGGACCACGTCGACCCAGAGCTCCACGTAGGCGCGCTGGAGGCGGCGGACGGTGCGGCGGTCCTCCTCGCGGAGGTTGAGCAGCTCCCGGTCGTGCAGGGTGATCAGGTCACGGTCGTCCAGCGCGAAGTCGACGTGGCCGCCGATCAGCGCGTCCAGCGCGGCGGCCGGGCCCTCACTGCCGTCCGCGCGCCGGCGCCCCTCCTCCAGCAACCGTTCGCTGATGCCGACGAGCAGGTCGGCGAGCATGGCGTCCTTTCCGGCGAAGTGCCGGTAGAGCCCGGGGCCGCTGATTCCGACGGCCTTGCCGATCTCGTCCACGCCGACGCCCAGGAAGCCCCGGGCCGCGAACAGCCGGGCGGCCTCCTTGCGGATCTGGTCGCGGCGCGGGAGCCCGGAGGCGGGTGGGACGTTCGGCATGCGGTCCATCGTAGACAGTGGGGTTATCGGTCGTTAACCTGGGCGACGGAAGTTAACGTTCATTAACGTGTGGGGGTCACGGGCACACCAGCCCCGGACCCACCTGCCGCCGAGGGCAAGGGAGCTCTTGGGATGGTCATCTCCACCGCTGGCGCACCCACCGGCATCAACGGCACCGCGGCGGCCGGCACTCCGGGCGCCGCCGCGCCGGCACCCCGGCTCGGCACGGCCGTCGACCCCGGCTCCGAGGCGTC
>NZ_BAAAKJ010000204.1:0-7690 GCF_039527695.1 Kitasatospora putterlickiae | reverse complement strand
CGTCCCGCGCGGAATCCGCCCACGACGTGATCGAGAACAGCCACGCCTCGACCGCGCTCTCGTACGCCGACGGCGTCGCCAAGGCCCGCGCCCGCCACACCGCGCGCGGCAAACTGCTCCCCCGCGACCGGGTGGACACCCTGCTCGACCCGGCCTCCCCCTTCCTCGAACTGGCCCCGCTGGCGGCCGACGGGATGTACGACGGCGCCGCCCCGGCCGCCGGGGTGATCGCCGGCATCGGCCGCGTCGCCGGGCGCGAGGTGGTCGTGGTCGCCAACGACGCCACCGTCAAGGGCGGCACCTACTACCCGATGACGGTCAAGAAGCACCTGCGCGCCCAGGAGGTCGCGCTGGAGAACCGGCTCCCCTGCGTCTACCTGGTCGACTCCGGCGGCGCCTTCCTCCCGATGCAGGACGAGGTCTTCCCGGACCGCGACCACTTCGGCCGGATCTTCTACAACCAGGCGCGCCTCTCGGCCGCGGGCGTCCCGCAGATCGCCGCCGTGCTCGGTTCCTGCACGGCCGGCGGCGCGTACGTCCCGGCGATGAGCGACCAGGCCGTCATCGTCCGCGACCAGGGCACCATCTTCCTCGGCGGGCCGCCGCTGGTGAAGGCGGCGACCGGCGAGGTGGTGACCGCCGAGGAGCTCGGCGGCGGCGACCTGCACTCGCGGACCTCCGGCGTCACGGACCACCTGGCCGAGGACGACGCCCACGCCCTGTCCATCGTCCGCACCATCGTCGCCGGGCTCGGCCCGCGCCCGGCCCGCCCATGGCCGCTCACCCCGGCCGAGGCGCCCGCCGTCGACCCGGCCGGCCTGTACGGGGCCGTCCCGGTCGACCCGCGCACGCCCTACGACGTGCGCGAGGTGATCGCCCGGCTGGTCGACGGCAGCCGGTTCGCCGAGTTCAAGGCCGAGTACGGCGCGACCCTGGTGACCGGGTTCGCCCGGATCCACGGGCACCCCGTCGGCATCGTCGCCAACAACGGCGTGCTGTTCGCCGAGTCCGCCCTCAAGGGCGCCCACTTCATCGAGTTGTGCGACCAGCGGGGCATCCCCCTCCTCTTCCTGCAGAACATCACCGGTTTCATGGTCGGCCGGCAGTACGAGGCGGGCGGCATCGCCAAGCACGGCGCCAAGATGGTCAACGCCGTCGCCTGCACCCGCGTCCCGAAGCTGACGGTAGTGATCGGCGGCTCGTACGGAGCCGGCAACTACTCGATGTGCGGCCGGGCCTACTCACCCCGCTTCCTGTGGATGTGGCCGAACGCCAAGATCTCCGTGATGGGCGGCGAGCAGGCCGCGTCGGTGCTGGCGACCGTCCGCCGCGACCAGTTGGAGGCGCACGGCGAGCAGTGGCCCGCCGAGGCGGAGGAGGAGTTCAAGCGCCCCGTGCGCGAGCAGTACGAGCGCCAGGGCAACGCCTACTACGCCACCGCCCGGCTCTGGGACGACGGTGTGATCGACCCGATGGACACCCGGACCGTGCTCGGCCTGGCGCTCACCGCCTGCGCGAACGCCCCGCTCCCGGCGCCCGGCCCGTTCGGTGTCTTCCGCATGTAGCGCTGCTCCCGCAGGCGGCGGCCCACCGGCCACGCCGCCTCCCCGGTGCCCGGCGCCCACCCGGTGCCACCACCTCCTTCGTACGGCTCCCCTCGACCCGGAGGAACGCCTCCCATGTTCGACACAGTTCTGGTCGCCAACCGCGGCGAGATCGCCGTCCGGGTGATCCGCACCCTGCGGCGGCTCGGCGTGCGCTCGGTCGCCGTGTTCAGCGACGGCGACGCCGACGCGCCGCACGTCCGCGAGGCCGACGTCGCGGTCCGGCTGGGCCCGGCCGACCGCAGCGACAGCTCCGCCGCCGAGACCTACCTGCGGACCGACCAGATCCTCGCCGCCGCCCGCCGGACCGGCGCGCAGGCCGTCCACCCCGGCTACGGCTTCCTCGCCGAGAACGCCTCCTTCGCCCGCGCCTGCGCCGACGCCGGCCTCGTCTTCATCGGTCCTCCTCCCGCCGCGGTCGAGCTGATGGGTGACAAGATCAACGCCAAGGAGGCCGTACGGGCCGCCGGCGTACCGGTGGTCCCGGGCAGCCAGGCCACCGCGCCGACCGACGAGGACCTCGTCACGGCCGCCGAGGGGATCGGCTACCCCGTGCTGCTCAAGCCGTCCGCCGGCGGCGGCGGCAAGGGCATGCGTCTGGTCCGCGACCCGGCCGACCTGCCGACCGAGATCGCCGCGGCCCGACGCGTCGCCCGCACCGCCTTCGGCGACAACACCCTGCTGCTGGAACGCTGGATCGACCGGCCGCGCCACATCGAGGTCCAGGTGCTGGCCGACGCCCACGGCACCACCGTCCACCTCGGCGAGCGCGAGTGCAGCCTGCAGCGCCGCCACCAGAAGCTGATCGAAGAGGCTCCCTCCGTCCTGCTGAACGCCGCGACCCGTGCGGCGATGGGCGCCGCCGCCGTCCGCGCCGCCGAGTCCTGCGGCTACACCGGCGCCGGCACCGTGGAGTTCATCGTCCCCGGCGTCGGCCCGGACTCCCCCGCCACCGACGACGGCGTGCGGGACTTCTTCTTCATGGAGATGAACACCCGGCTCCAGGTGGAACACCCCGTCACCGAACTCGCCGTCGCCGTGGCCGGACCCCGCCCGCAGGGTTCGTCCACGTCAGGTTCGACCACCGGCGACCCGGCCGACGCGGCGTCCACCGGCCCCGGCCCCGCCGCCGGCCGACCCCGGCGGCTCGACCTGGTCGAGTGGCAGCTGCGGATCGCCGCCGGCGAGCCGCTCTCCTTCGCCCAGTCCGACATCTCCTTCCAGGGCCACGCCATCGAGGCCCGAATCTGCGCCGAGGACCCGGAACGGGACTTCCTGCCCACCGGCGGCCGCATCCTGCTCCTCGACGAACCGCGGGGCGAAGGCATCCGGGTGGACTCCGGAGTCGCCCTCGGGACCGTGATCACCAGCTCCTACGACCCCATGCTCGCCAAGGTCATCGCCTACGGACCCGACCGGCCGACCGCGCTGCGGCGCCTGCGCGCCGCGCTGGCCGACACCCGGATCCTCGGCGTCACCACCAACACCGGCTTCCTGCGGCGGCTCCTCGCCCATCCCGAGGTCGCCGCCGGCCGGCTCGACACCGGCCTGGTCGAGCAGACGGCGCAGCAGCAGCCCGGGCTGCTCGCCTCGCCGTACTCCCCGGCCACCGGGACCGCGCCCTCCGCCGAGACCTCCGGATCCGTGCCGCCGGAGCCACCGGCCCCCGTCCACCTCCTCTACTACGCGGCCGCACTCGCGCGGCACCTGGACCTCGCCCCGGCCGCCGACGCCGACGGCTGGACCGACCCGTTCTCCCTTCCCTCCGGCTGGCGCCTGGGCGGCGACCCGGCCTGGACCACCCACCGACTCCGTACCCCCGGCCAGGACCCGGTGCCGGTGCGCGTCCGATCGATCACTGCGGGCAACGTAGCGGACGCCACTGACAATCCGGCCGGCACGGCCCTGGAGGTCGAGGTCCGGCTCGCCGACGGACCCGTCCACCGGGCCCGGGCGGGCCGCTCGGGCGACCGTCTCCACCTGACCGTCGACGGCCTGCGGACCGGCTTCACCCTCGCCGAGGACGGCTCCGTCGCCGCCCCGGTGACCTGGCTCGGCGTCGACGGCGACGCCTGGCCGGTGCACACCCATGACGCGGTCGGCGAGAGCACCGCCGCCGGCGCCGCCCACCACGGCGCCCTGACCGCGCCGATGCCGGGCACCGTCACGGTCGTGAAGACCACGGCCGGGGAGGCGGTCCGCAAGGGCCAGCCCCTGCTCGTCCTGGAGGCCATGAAGATGGAACACGTGATCGCCGCTCCGCACGACGGCACGGTGAGCGAGCTGCGGGCCACCGCCGGCGCCACCGTGGCCATGGAGGAGCTGCTGGTCGTGGTGACACCGGCCGAGGCCGCCGAGGTGCCCGCGGCGGTGCGGTCGTGACCGCCCCCGCGCCGCGCGGCGCCGACCCGGCCCGCGAACCGGACGCCCTGGACCTGGGCCTGCCGGACCCGGTCCGCTCCCCCGGTCTGCCCGAGGAGGTGCGGATCCACGAGGTCGGCCCGCGCGACGGCCTGCAGAACGAGGGCACGCTCGTCCCCGTCGAGGTCAAGGCCGAGTTCATCGCCCGGCTCGCGGCCGCCGGCCTGCGCACCGTCGAGGCCACCAGCTTCGTTCACCCGAAATGGGTACCCCAGCTCGCCGACGCCGAGGAACTGATGCCCCGGCTCGCCGGCTTGCCGGAGCGCCACCCGGGCCTGCGCCTGCCGGTGCTGGTGCCCAACGAGCGCGGCCTGGACCGCGCGCTGGCCCACCACGCCGGCGACGTCGCGGTGTTCGCCAGCGCCACCGAGACCTTCGCGCGCCGCAACCTCAACCGCTCGGCGGACGAGGCGATGGCGATGTTCCGCCCCGTGGTGGAGCGGGCCACGGCGGCCGGGGTCCCGGTCCGCGGCTACCTGTCGATGTGCTTCGGCGACCCCTGGGAGGGCCCGGTCCCGGTCGCCCAGGTGGTCCGCTTCGGGACGGAGTTGCTGGAGATGGGCTGCGCCGAGCTGAGCCTCGGCGACACCATCGGCGTGGCCACCCCCGGCCAGGTCACCGCCCTGCTCGACGGGTTCGCCGCGGCGGGGGTGCCGGTCGGCCGGCTCGCCGTGCACTTCCACGACACCTACGGCCAGGCGCTCAGCAACACGCTGGCGGCGCTGCGCTCCGGGGTCGCCACCGTGGACGCCTCGGCCGGCGGACTCGGCGGCTGCCCCTACGCCAAGAGCGCCACCGGCAACCTGGCCACCGAGGACCTGGTGTGGATGCTGCACGGGCTCGGCGTCCGGACCGGCGTCGACCTGCGCGCCCTGGTCGCCACCAGCGGCTGGATGGCACGCCGGCTCGGCCGCCCGAGCCCCTCCCGCACGGTCCAGGCCCTGCTCGGCGGCACGCCCGCCGGTCCCCCGGACTGACCCGCTCCGACCGTCCCGCGCGCGCCGACCGGCTCCCCCGCGCTCGTCCGCGCACCACGCCGCCCGCCCGTCACACCAGCACGGCGGCGGTCGTCCCGACCACGCCCGCGCCCACCAGGCGGGGCCCCAGGAGGATCACCATGCTCGACCACCGGTTGAACACCGAGCACGAGGAACTGCGGCGCACCGTGGCCGAATTCGCCCAGGACGTGGTGGCGCCGAAGATCGGCGAGTACTACGAGCAGGGTGAGTTCCCCTACGAGATCGTGCGGGAGATGGGGCGGATGGGCCTGTTCGGCCTGCCGTTCCCGGAGGAGTACGGCGGCATGGGCGGCGACTACTTCGCGCTCTGCCTGGCACTGGAGGAGCTGGCCCGGGTCGACTCCTCGGTGGCGATCACCCTGGAGGCGGCGGTCTCGCTCGGCGCGATGCCCGTCTACCGCTTCGGCACCGAGGAGCAGAAGCGCGAGTGGCTGCCCCGGCTGACCTCGGGCGAACTGCTCGGCGCGTTCGGCCTGACCGAGCCCGAGGGCGGCTCCGACGCCGGGGCGACCCGCACCACCGCGCGGTACGACGAGGCCACCGACGAGTGGGTGATCAACGGCACCAAGTGCTTCATCACCAACTCCGGCACCGACATCACCGGTCTGGTCACCGTCACCGCGCTCACCGAACCGATCGCTCGTTCGAGTGAAGAGGGCGAATTCTCCTCGCCACGGCGGGAAATCTCCTCCATCATCGTGCCCACCGGGACCCCCGGGTTCCAGGTGTCGAAGAAGTACTCGAAGGTCGGATGGAACGCATCCGACACCCGCGAACTGTCCTTTACCGACTGCCGCGTCCCCGCGGCCAACCTGCTGGGCGAGCGAGGTCGCGGCTACGCCCAGTTCCTGCGGATCCTCGACGAGGGCCGCATCGCGATCGCCGCCCTGGCCACCGGCCTGGCCCAGGGCTGCGTCGACCAGTCCGTCTCGTACGCCGGTACGCGCCGCGCCTTCGGCCGGCCGATCGGCGCCAACCAGGCCATCCAGTTCAAGCTCGCCGACATGGAGATGCGCGCCCACACCGCCCGCCTGGCCTGGCGGGACGCCGCGTCCCGGCTGCTGCACTCGGAACCGTTCAAGAAGGAGGCCGCGATCGCCAAGCTGTACTCGTCGGAGGCCGCCGTCGACAACGCCCGCGAGGCGACCCAGATCCACGGCGGGTACGGCTTCATGAACGAATTCCCGGTCGCCCGCTTCTGGCGGGACTGCAAGATCCTGGAAATCGGCGAAGGCACCTCGGAGGTTCAGCGGATGCTCATCGCGCGAGAGCTCGGCGTCATCTCCTGAGGCTGCCACAGGCCAATCCGCTTCGTCCGCCGGTCCGCCCGGGCCGGCGGACCGGACGGGGCGATCACGATCAGCAGGAGGAATGTGAGGAGGAAGGAGTCACCCGAGGCCACCCGAGTCGATCTGGTCGTACCGGGCCAGCGCGAGTTCGAACGCCGTCGGCTCAACCCTGACGGCGCCGTCGAACGGGCCGCTGAGCTGGAACACCAGACTGACCGCGAACGCCACCGAGGCCCCCACGAACCCCATCAGCACCAGGTTGCGCCCGGTCGCGGTCAGCCCGACCACGGGCGGCGTCGCCAGTACGAACACCGCCCCCACCACCAGACCTCCCAGCACCAGCGCCGGCACCTGCGCGCGAATGTCGGCCAGCCGGGCGTTCCGCCGCGCATAGACGTCCGTCAGACTCCTCAACACATCGGCCTTGGCTGCCAGTTCGGATGCGCTCTGGCTCCGCACCGCGTCCACCGACGTCCGGATCCGGTCGGCCGCCGCCCAGGTCGCGGCACTGCCGTGGCCACGGCCCATCTGCTCCCACTCGTCCGTGATCACCTGGTGGGTGTAGTCGCGCACCCGCTGCTGCACCACCGGACGGTCCGGGCCGGGCAGCAACCGGGCTGACCAGTACACCTCGGTGAGGGCCCGGGACTCCTCGTAGGTGTGCTGGCGGGCGGTGTTGAGCTGCTGCCATGAACCGGCGATGGCGAAGCCGGTGAAGAGAGCGAAGAAGCCGAGCACCGCCGCGCCCGCGAAGCCGATCGCGGACGGGTTGGTCGCACCCTCGCGGGAACCGCGGGACCGGCCGACCAGTGCACCGATGGCCAGCGCGAGCGCCGCACCGGCCAGCGCCGCGACGATATTGATCCACATCTACCGACCACTCCCCCGACGTTCACTCGCCACCGCCACCGCCACCACCACCGCCTCCAGGCCCCTCTCTCCGACGCTGCCGCACCGACAGGGCGGCGGCCAACACGACAAGGACGGGAAGCACGATCGCCAACAGCAGCATCAGCACCTCATCGGTGCCCCAGTCGTCGTCCCAGTCGAACGGTGTTTCGTCCGGGATTTGAGCGGCCCCGGCCTCGCTCCCGTTCGAGTTCGGGTTGCCGGACTGGCCCGGCTGCCCCGGCCTCTCGGAACCGGCACCGGACCCGGAACCGGCACCGGAGGCGCCGTCGCCCGCACCGCCCGAGGCGCCACCTGCGGCGGCTCCCTCTGCCGCACCTCCGGCACCCGCACCTCCGGCACCCGCGGCTGCTCCGGCTCCTGCCGCTGCGGCTGCGGCTGCGGCTGCGGCTGCGGCTGCGGCTCCCGCTGCCCCGGCGCCACCAGCTGCGGCGGCCGCTGCTGCTGA
>NZ_BAAAKJ010000203.1:0-11016 GCF_039527695.1 Kitasatospora putterlickiae | reverse complement strand
GTCGGCCACCACCACGCCGTTGCGCTCCACCCGGACCACGTGTCCGGGCGCCGTGCGGTCGGAGCCCGTCGGCGGCAGCAGGTGGCCGCCCGGGTTGCGGGTGTCGCCGAAGGTGGAGGTCTGCAGGGCGTCGCGGCCGAAGGAGGCCCGGCTCGGGAGGTCGTACACGACCGGCGCCGTCGGCGCGGGGCCGAAGGCGTCCTCGACCGCGCGGCCCAGCTCCCGCAGGTGCCGCGGCGCGAGCGCGAACCGGATGTCGGTGTCGTCCGGGACGATCCCGGCGTCCTGGTCGAAGCGGACGCGCCCGTTGCCGGCGTGGGTGCCGCCCATCAGGGTGCCGTCGAGGTGCGAGGCGCGGGGGCGGATCTCCCCCACCACGTCCGGGTCGCCGTCCTCGTCGGTCGTCTCCAGCCGGACGCGCCGCTCCCGGTACTCGTCGGGCAGGCCGAGCAGGTGGCCGAGCTCGTGGGCCAGCACGGTCCGGTCGGTGTCCAGGCCCCAGAGGCCGGAGTGCTCGCGGATCCGCTCCCCCGGGGCGGGGGTCCGGACCTCGACCTCGTGGTGCGCCCGGTCGGGGTCGTCGACGAACTCGACCCGCACCACCAGGGCGTCGCCGTCGGGAAGGCGGTGACCGGTGTTGTAGTACTCGTCCACGCCCCGCCGGGCCCGCCGGCGCAGGCGCCGCAGGGCCGTGGTGTGGTCCTCGCCGGCCGGCAGGCCGGAGGTGTCCAGGTGGACCCGGACCACGAGCTCGACCGCCGGCCGGCCGTCCAGCAGGACGACGCGGTTGGCCTCGAAGGCGCGGTGGCGGGTGGCGGAGCTGGTGTGCAGGGACCGGTCGGCGGGCGCCTCGACCTCGACCGTCCGGAGGACCCGGGCGATCGCCAGGTCCGGCGCCGGCGCCTCGTGGGCCGGCCGCACCTGGCGGGGCGCGGCGTCCGGGTCGGGGTCCACGTCCATGGAGCGGGTGTCCGCGCCGGCGTCGGACCGGGTGTCGGAGGCGTCGTGCACCGACTCCATCTCGACGTCGTCGGCGTCCCGGTCGTACGCCATCTCCTCGTCCTCGGACCGCCGGTGCAGGTCCATGGCCTCGTCGTAGCCCGGCGTACGCGGCAGCGAGCCGCCGTCATAACCCGGCGTGCGCGGCAGCGAACCGCCGTCACCACCCGGCGTCGTCGGCCAGACGCCCTCGTCGTAGCCCGGCGTACGCGGCAGCGACCCGCCGTCATAACCCGGCGTACGCGGCAGCGAACCGCCGTCACCACCCGGCGTCGTCGGCCAGACGCCCTCGTCATAACCGGGCGTACGCGGCAGCGACCCGCCGTCATAACCCGGCGTACGCGGCAGCGAACCACCGTCACCACCCGGCGTCGTCGGCCAGACGCCCTCGTCGTAGCCCGGCGTACGCGGCAGCGAGCCGTCCTCCGACCGCGGGGCCTGCGGCGAGAACAGCCGCTCGGTCGGGGTCGGGACGACCGGCCGGCCGGTGCCGCGCTCGGGCGGGAGGAAGGTCAGCTGCGGCGGCGGGGTGTGCCCGTCGGCGAGGGAGAAGTCGACGATCCGGTTCCGGTCGTCGCGCAGCACCGTGATCTCGACCTCGGCGAACCGCACCCGGACCCGGAAGTCGTCCCCGACCCGCTCCCGGTCCCCGATCTGCCGGCCGTTGGCGGCCGCGAAGAGCCGCTCCTCGGCCGTCCACTCCCGGGGCAGGCCGCGGCCGGCGTCGGCGCGCAGGTCCGGGCTGACGTGGGTGGCCGGGACCGGGTTGAGGGACATCGCGGAGATGGTGGCGGGGCGCCGGCCGGCGCCGGGGCCCGTCGGCTCGGTGAGCGGGGCGGAGCGCGGCGCGTCCGGCGGCAGGACGGTGCCGGGCTGCTCGTCCGCCGGGCGGTGGATCAGGTGCCGGCCGTCGCGGGTGATGCCCTCGATCCGGATGCCGTCGTTGGTGACGCCGGTCCAGTGGACGGCGCCGTTCACCCGGCGGTCCTCGGCCCGGTCGCGGTTGTGGTGGGCCTCCTCGACGGCCTCCAGGACGTGGTCGGCCTGCCAGTCCCGCGGGTAGAACACGTGGGACTGGTCGTCGGCGCGCACGTGCCAGCGGGACGGGAAGGCCTCCATCGGGGCCCGCGGGGAGACCACCGGGTCGAGGTACCAGACCTGGGCGCGGTAGGTCCCGTTGGGGTGGGCGGCGAAGGGCGTGCCGATCCGGATGCCCTGACGCTGGCCGGCCTGGTCGACCCGGGAGACGTCGCCGTCGCCCGCCCAGGACCGCTCCGGCGGCTGGTGGTGGACGCCGGTGAGGGTCTGCCGGTTGCCGTAGCGCACCAGGTCCCCGACCCGCTGGCCGAAGCCGCTGGGGAACGGGTGCCACGGCAGGTGCGAGGCCACGCCCAGCCCGCTCTGGTCGTCGGCGGGGCGGAAGGAGACGATCTCCGGGGAATCGACCAGCCGCCCGCCGGGCCGGCGCCGGGCCAGGACGTCGACCTGGCCCTCGATCCGCACCCCGCCGTACTCGCCGGTCCAGCTCCAGGAGTTCCGGCCGAGCGGGGTGAAGGCCCCGGGGCCCCGGCGCAGCGCGTGCTGGTACGCCTGCTCCGCCGCGTAGACCGCGTCGTCGGCGGACCAGTGCTCGGGGAACATGGTGCGCCCGCGGGCCCGGACGGCCGCCGACGTGTCGAGGTCGCCCGCCCCGGAGCGGTGGCCGGCGTCCACGCCGTCGGCGGGGCCTCCGAAGACCCGGAAGGTGCCGTTGCGGTTCTCCGATCCCGGGATCCGGGCCGGCTGCGGCCGGTCGGAGCCGGGCGGCGGGAACAGGTGGCCGCCGCCGTCGCGGGCGCCGCTGGACAGCTGCCGGCCGGTGCCGTTGAGGTCGCCGTAGAGGGCGAGGCGCCTGGCGTCCCCGTTCACCCGGGGGCGCGGCGGGTGGACGCCGTCGCCGGCGGGGCCGCGGTCGGCGCCGAAGGCGCGGTCGATGACGGAGCCCAGCTGCCACAGGTTGCGCGCGCGCAGCACGGGCCGGGCGTCGACGACGCCCGGGACGGAGGCCCGGTAGTTGGTGTCGACCTCGGTGCGGCCGTAGCGGTCGCGGATGTGGGAGGACATCAGCCCGCCGTCGAGGTGGACCTGGCGGCGGCGGTCGAGGCGGGACCTGCTCTCGCGGTACTCGTCCGGGAGCCCGAGGTGGTGGCCCATCTCGTGGACGAGGACGACGGTCTCGGTGCGCAGGTCCCAGTGCTCGTGGCTCACCCGGATCGGGCCCGGGTGGACGGTCACGGTGCGGTGCGCGCCGGCGGGGTCGTGCACGAACTCCGCCCGTACCCGCAGCCGGTCGCCGCTGGGCAGCCGCTGGTCGCCGTTGTAGGTCTCCGCCAGGCCGGCGCGGGCCCGGTTGACCAGGTCGTTGAGCCGGCGCACGGCGTGCGGGTCGGACAGGTTCAGCCGGCTGGTGTCCAGGTGCAGCCGGAGGGTCACCACGGCCTCGGTGTCCCCGTCGGCGTGCCGGATCCGGGTGACCGAGAACCGCTGGAACTCCCGGGACTCCAGGGCGTGGTCGAAGGCGTCGGTCGGCGGGCGGACCTCGTGGGTGCCGAGCACCTCGTGCGGCTCGGGGCCGCGCCGGGTCAGCTGCTGCGGCGTGCGCTGGTCGGGCTGGCCCCAGAAGTCGGTGATGCGGCCGTTCTCCGTCCGCACCGCCATCCGGACCCCGCCGAAGGAGCCGTGGACCAGTTCGGGCGCGTGGGTGCCGCCGGGCGGCACCGGTCCGGCCAGGACGCGGTGCGGGGAGCCCGCGACCACGCTGGCGGCGTAGCGGGCCTCGTCGGCGGTCCACTCGCGGGGCAGGTTGCGGCCCTCGGTCGGGTGGTTCCAGGCGGCGGCCGCGAAGAACCGCCGCCGGCCGTCGAGCATCGCCTCGCCGGCCACGGTGCGCGGCGCGGCCGGCGCCTGCGGCTGCTGCTCGGAGGTGAGCACCTCGGCCAGCCGGTCGGTGCCCGCGGCCTCGTGCAGCCGGGGCAGGGCCTGCTCGACGGTCGGGTCCTGCCCGGGGACGATCCGGACCTCGGCGGCGTCGGCGTCCCCGGTGAACTCCAGCCGGAGTTCCAGGCGGGTGGTGCTGCCGGCCTGGTGGCCTTCCAGGTACTCCTCTGCGGACGCCCGCAGCGCGGCCTCCGCCCGCCGCAGGTCGGCCCCGGTGGTGTCCTCGCCGCCCACCAGGCGGACCCGGGCGGTGATCCGCATGACCTCGGAGCCGTCGAACATGAGGTCGCGGCGGAGCCGCACCGGTCCGAGGCCGTTCGGTTCCACGTCCTCGCCGCGGCGGGCCGTCGTCGCGGCGGCGCCTCGGTAGTCCGGGTTGTCGTGGCCCTGGTACGGGGCCGGGCGGTGGTAGTAGAGGGTGCCGTCGGGCCCGAACCGGCCCTCGATCCAGACGCCCTCGGACTCGCCGAGCACCAGCCGGGAGCCGTCGTCCTCGTGCCGGGTGAGGACGGGGTGGTCGAGCGCGGCGGTGACGTGCGCGGCGAGCTCGGCCGCGCCCCAGTGCTCCGGGTAGTACACCGTGCCGGGGTCGAGCGCGGAGCGGTGCCAGCGGGTGGGGAACTGCGCGGCCGGGGCGCCCTGGCCGACCGCCGGGTCCAGGTGCACGGCCGCGATCCGGACCGCGCCGCCGGGCAGGGGGGTCCGCAGCTGGTCGCCCGCCGGGGCGGGCGGGCGGCGCGGGGCGCCCGTCACCGTCCCGTCGAGGTCGGCGGACTGCCAGGCGGAGGGGCCGGGGCGGGGGCCGGCCGGGGTGAGGGTGTGGCGGTGGACCGCGGAGTCGGGGACGAACGGCGGCACGTGCAGCTGCGGCAGCTCCCGCTGGTCGCCGACACCGGTGACCCGGACGATCTGGGCGTCCTCGACGCGGACCTCGACCGTGACGCCGCCGACGGTGCCGCGGACGATCTCGGAGACGGTCGCGCCGTGCCTGCTCTCGTGGTCCTCCAGGACCCGCAGCGCGGCCCAGCGGCTGTCGAGGGCGCTCCACTCGTGGGGCAGGCTGCGGTCCGCGGGCAGGGTGCGCGGGTCGGCGGCCGCGGCCTCCTCGCTGAACCGCACGTCCATGGCGGCCAGCCGCCGAACGGTCTGCTGGTCCCAGCCCGGGACCACGGCGGGTGTCTGCTCCCCCGGCCGCAGCGGGCCGGGCTCGCGCAGGTCGGTGGGGACGCGCGGCCCCCCGTGCACGGCGATCAGCTGCTCGACCGGGGTGGCCAGCGGGCTCAGCTGCTCGGCCCGCGCGGCGAACACGTGCTGCCGGTTCTCGACGACCAGCGGGCCGAGGAGGGACTCGACGTTCGACAGGTCGTCGGGGCGCAGGACCATCGAGGAGAAGACCTCGCCGTGCGGGGGGTCGAAGTCCAGCCGGACGGTGACCAGCCGCGGCGGCACCCCGTCGGGCCCGGCGGCCTCCCGCATCCGCTGCTGCACGAACTCGTCCACCCGGCGCTGCATCTCGGCCCGGGCGAGCCCGGGCAGGTGGGCCGGCACCTGGCCCTGGACGACCGTGCGCACCGGCACGGTGATCCGCAGGCCCTCCTGCCCGGAGTCGAACAGCACCCGGGCGACGGACAGCGGCTGGACGCCCAGCCAGAGCCGGGTGTCCGGGGAGGTGCCCACCACCCGCCTCGGCTGCCACTCGGCCATGGGCTGGACGTCGGAGGGGCGGTGGGCCAGGTGCAGGCCGTCGCGGGAGAGCCCTTCGACGCGGACGCCGAAGGCCTCGCCCGCCCAGTGGTACGTCCGGCCGTCCGCCCGGTACACCCGCCGCTCGGCCGGGACGCTGTCGTGCGCCCGGTCGACGGCGTCCACCACGTCCCGGGTCGTCCAGGCGTGCGGGTACATGGTGCGTCCCGTGCCGGTGGCGCGGAAGCGCCAGCGGGTCGGGAAGTCGGCGAGCGGGGAGGTCGGCGCGACGGTCGGGTCGAGGAAGGCGGCCCGGGCCCGGTAGGTGCCGTTGTGGATCGGCGCGCTGGTCTCGACGATCCTGGCGCCGTGGGCCCGCAGGGCGCTCGCCGCGCTGGCCTGGTCCAGGTCCAGTTCGTGGTGCAGGCCGGTGAGGTGCTGGCGGTCGCCGTAGCGGGCGATGTCCTCGGCGCGCTGGCCGAACGTCCCGAAGCCCCGCTCCGGGTCGTCGGGCGCGGGCCGGTGCGGAGCGTTCAGCGGCGGGTCGACGTCCGGCTGCCGGTCCGAGGGGCGGAACGACAGGAACTCCCCGGCACGGATCTCGCCCTCGATCCGGACGCCGGCGTACTCGCCGGTCCACCGGTACCGGCTGCCGCCGAGCGGCACCACGTTCCCGGTGCCGAGCGCGTGCAGGTAGGCCTGCTCGGCCGCGTACGCCGCGTCCTCGCTGGTCCAGTTGCGCGGGAACATCCGCCGCCGCCCGGTCCCGGCGACGATCAGGTCGTCGGCGGCCGCGGAGGCGCTGTCCAGCCGCCGGGGACGGGGCAGGGTGGCGGCGGTCTCCGCGGAGAAGTCGGCCACCACCACGCCGTTGCGCTCCACCCGGACCACGTGTCCCGGCGCCGTGCGGTCGGAGCCGCCCGGCGGCAGCAGGTGGCCGCCCGGGTTGCGGGTGTCGCCGAAGGTCGAGGTCCGCAGGGCGTCCTCACCGAACGCCGCCCGGCGCGGCAGGCCGTGCACCGGCGGCGCGGCGGGCACCGGGCCGAGCGCGTCCTCGACCGCTCGGCCCAGCTCCCGCAGGTTCCGCGACGCGAGCGTGACCGGGAGGTCGGGCTCGTCGGAGACGACGCCGGCGTCCTGATCGAGCCGGAGCCGCCCCCCGTGCGGCACGCTGCTGCCCATCAGGCTGCCGTCGGCGCTCACGAACCGGGGGTGAACCGCCTCCTCCACGACGACGGTGGCGCCGTTCGCGTCCGCCTCCGTCCGGCGGACGCGCCGCTCCCGGTACTCGTCGGGCAGGCCGAGCAGGTGGCCGAACTCGTGGGCCAGGACCCTCCGCTCGGTGTCCAGGGCCCACCTGGTGTGGACCTCGCGGATGGGCCCCTCGAACACCTCGACCCGGTGGTGTGCCCGGCCGGGGTCGTCGACGAACTCGACCCGCACCACCAGGACCTCGCCGTTCGGCAGCCGGTGCCCGGTGTTGAAGTACTCGTCGATGCCCTGCCGGGCCCGCTCCTGGAGGTTCTGGAGGGCCGGGTCCCGGCCCGGGGTGCCGGCCACCGGGGAGGTGTCGAGGTGGAGCCGGACCACGAGCTCGGCCGCAGGGCTGCCGTCCACCAGGACGCCGCGGGTGACCTGGAAGCGGCGCAGGAAGGTGGAGTCGCTGGTGTGGCGCGCCGGGTCCGCGGGGGCCCCGACCTCGACCGGGTCACGGAGCGCGGCGAAGCGCAGGTCCGGCGCGGGCGCCTGGTGGGCCGGGCGCGGCTCCCGCGGCAGCGGCTCGTCGACGTCCATGTGCCCGGTGGCCCGGTTCCCGTCGCCGAAGCCGCCGTCCCAGTCCATCGGCTCGTCTTCGAGGATGAGGTCCATCGTGTCCGCGCGGGACACCTCGGACATGTCGCCGTCGGACTCCCCGTCCTCGTACCCGTCCCCGTCCTGGTCCTCGTCCTCGCCGCGACGCGAGTCGGTGTCGGAGCCGTCCTCCTCGTCCGGGTGGAACGGCGCCCTCGGCGGCTGGTCCGCCCCCTCGGGGGCCTTCGGCTTCCGGCTGCCGCGCTCGGGCACCCGGACGTCGAGTTGCGGGGGCGGGGTGTGGCCGTCCGCGACCGAGTAGTCGGTGACCTTGCCGTCCGCGTCCCGCACCACCGTGATCTCGACGCCGGCGAAGACCACCTTGCCGCGGGTGCCGCCGCCGTCGAGCGGGGTGTCGTCGCCGGCCTTCCGCCCCTTGTGCACCGCGTGGCGCTGCTCCTGCGCCGTCCACTCCGCGGGCAGGCCGCGGCCGGCCGCGCTGCTCAGGTCCGGGCTGAAGACGTCGGCGGGCACCGTGCCGGGGGGCATGCCGGAGGTGACGGCCGGGCGCCGGCCGGTGCCGGGCGGGCCGGGCTCGGTGAGCGGCGGGGAGGTGGGGGCGCCGGCCCGGCGGGCGACTCCGGGCTGCTCGTCCGCGGGGCGGTGCGCCACGTGCCGGCCGTCGCGGGTGATGCCCTCGATCCGGACGCCGTCGCCGACGGCGCTCCAGTGGACGGCGCCGTTCACGACCCGGTCGGCGGACCTGTCCCGGCCCGCGTAGGCGGAGTCGACGGCGTCGAGGACCCGCACCGGCCGCCAGTGCGCCGGGTAGAAGGTGTTGACCGCGTGGTCGGTGCGCTTGAACCAGCGCGAGTCGAACCTCGCCATCGGGGCCGCCGGGTTGACGGCCGGGTCGAGGTACCAGACGGTGGCGCGGTAGGTGCCGTTGGGGTGGGGGGCGGAGGGCGGGCCGATCTTGATGCCCGACCGCTCGCCGGCCACCCTCGCCTCGCGGGCGACCGTGCCCGGTTCGCCGGCGAGGTTCGGCGGCTGGTGGTGGACGCCGCTGAGGGTGAGCCGGTCGCCGTAGCGCAGCACGTCCGCGGCCCGCTGGTCGAAGGCGTCCGGGAAGGGGTGCCACGGCAGGTGCGGGGCGGGACCGAGCCCGCCCTGGTCGTGGGACGGCCGGAAGGAGACGATCTCCGCCACCTGGACCGGGCCGCGGGGGCCCTGCTCGGTCCGGACCTGGATCCGGCCCTCGATCCGCACCCCGCCGTACTCGCCGGTCCAGCTCCAGGAGTCCGGGCCGGCCTCGGTGAACGCCCCGTCACCGCGGCGGCGGGCGTGCTGGTACGCCTGCTCGGCCGCGTAGGCCGCGTCGTCGGCGGACCAGTGCTCGGGGAACATGGTGCGCCCGCGGGCCCGGACGGCCGCCGACGTGTCGAGGTCGCCCGCCCCGGAGCGGTGGCCGGCGTCCACGCCGTCGGCCGGGCCGCCGAGGACCCGGAAGGTGCCGTTGCGGTTCTCCGACCCCGGGATCCGGGTCGGCCGCGGGTCGTCGGAGCCGGGCGGCGGGAACAGGTGGCCGCCGCCGTCGCGTCCGGCGCCCGGCTCCCGCAGGCTGGCGCGGGTCAGGTCGCCGTGGAGGGCCAGGCGCAGGGCGTCGGCGTTCAGCCGGGGCCGCGGCGGCAGGGTGCTCTCCGGGCCCGGGCCGCGGTCGGCGCCGAAGGCCTGGTCGATCACGTTGCCCAGCTGCCGCAGGTTGCGCGCGCGCAGCACCGGCCGCGGGTGGGCGTTGACCGGGCCCCCGGCGAGGTTGTCCATGTCGGCGACGGGCCGGTTGAACCGGTCGCGGATGTAGGGGCCCATCAGCCCGCCGTCGAGGTAGACCGGGCGCGGCGGGGTCCCGTCGGAGCGCTCGCGGTACTCGTCCGCCAGCCCCAGCAGGTGGCCGATCTCGTGGGCGGCGGTGACGGCCTTGGTGGCCAGCCCCCAGTTCGCGGAGTCCTCCCGGTCCTGCTTCGGGTGGACCGCCACGGTGTGGTGCGCCTTGCGCGGATCGTCCACGAACTCGACCCGCACCCGCAGCCGGTCGCCGCTGGGCAGCCGCTGGCCGATGTCGTAGGTCTCGGAGACCCCGGTCCGGACCCGTGCGGTCAGCTCCTTGAAGCTCTTCGCGGTCTGCTGGTCCGCGAGGTTCAGCCTGCCGGTGTCGAGGTGGATCCGGACGGTCACCAGCGACTCGGTGTCGCCGTCGGCGTGCCTGATCCGGCTCACCGTGAAGCGCTGCGCCGCCCGCAGTTCCATGGACCGCTCGAAGGCCTCCTTCGGCGGGCGGACCCGGTGGGTCCCCAGCACCTGGGGCCTCTCCGCCACCGGCTTGGCCAGCTGCTCCGGCATCCGCTGGTCGGGCCGGCTCCAGAAGTCGGTGATCAGCCCGTTCTCGACCCGCACCGTGAGCTTCACCCCGGCGAAGGAGCCGTGGCGCAGTTCGGGCGCGGTGGTGCCGCCCGGCGGGACCGGCCCCGCCGGGACGCGGTCGGCCGAGGCCGCGACGGTGCCGGCGGCGTAGCGGGCCTCGTTCGCGGACCACTCCTTCGGCAGGTGGCGGCCCAGGGTCGGGCCGTCCCACACGGCGGGGTCGAACAGCGCCTTGAGGCCGGCCAGCATCGGGGCATCGCCGGAGACGGTCTCCGGGGGCGCGGGCGCCTGCTCCTTGAGCGCGGCCAGGACCGCGGCGGGCCCCTCGGCGGCGACCCGCTCGTGCAGCCGCGGCAGCACCTGCTGGACGGTGAGGTCCTGGCCGGGGACGACGCGGACCTCGGCGGCGTCGGCGTCCTGGGTGAACTCCACCCGGACCCCGGTGGCGGGCCCGCCCTCGTGGGGGCCGGCCAGGAACTCCCTGACCGCCTGGTCCAGGTCCGCCCTGACGCGGAGCTTGTCCTGAATCGGCGCGTCCTCGTCGCCCACCGGCTTGACCCGAACGGTGATCTGGAGGGTCTCGGAGCCGTCGAACATGAGGTCGCGGCGGACCCGGACCGGGCCGAGGCCGGGCGGCCGCACCTCGGCGCCCCGGCCGGCCGTCAGGGTCGCGGGGTCGCTGTAGCGGGGGTGCTGGATCGACTGGTACGGGTCCGGACGGTGGCCCAGGAAGCCGCCGTCGGGCAGGTACATGCCCTCGATCCAGACGCCGCCGGAGCGGCCCAGCCGGTAGTGGACGCCGTTCGCCTCACGCCGGAGGACCGGGTCGGCGAGCGCGGTGGTGACGTGGTGCCGGAGCTGGGACGGGGTCCAGTTCCTGGGGTAGTAGACGGCTCCGGGGTCGAGCAGGGAACGGCTCCAGCGGGAGGGGAACGCCGCAGCCGGCGCGCCCGGCTGGACGTCCCCGTCCAGCGTCGCCCGGTGGACGCGGACGGTGCCGTTGGGCAGCACCTCCTGCCAGGTGCCGGGCACGGGGGCGGGCGGGCGGCGCGCCACGGGCCGGAACGTGCCGTCCGGCTCGGCCGGGTGCCAGGGGTTGTCCGGGAGCGGCCGCACCGGCGGCGCGGCGGCGGTGGCCGGGGCGAG